>NZ_PQWO01000015.1 GCF_003231495.1 Acaryochloris thomasi RCC1774 | reverse complement strand
ACACCGGCTACTAAGCCTAGATGGTCCAACGTTTCGACCTGAAGTTCTGACATCTGGAAAAACTCTATGAAGCTTGCACTGCTTCATTATCCGAAATTTACACTACCTGCGGAATGTAGGTCCTAACCTAGCCAACTATTGCCATAGCAGTCGATCTCAAGCATTTGGATACCGATCAAGAGCGAAGAATCTACTGGAGTCCTAGTAAAAAGGCCTTGTTTGCGCCGATGCCCAAGTAAATGAGACAGGAACCCGCCAGCAGTGCGCCCACAATCCACTTTATCGAATTTTTGAGATGCTGCTGTTGCTTCGTTTTATCCGCGGCAAGACTCTGTTGCTGCTGTAATGTTTGGTTCTTTTGTAGCTGAGAGAGCGCCTTTGCCTTCACGTCCTCAGGCGCATCCTGATCTGCTTCTGCCGATACCAATCTCCAGCGGCGGGCTAAGGGGAGCACCCGATCGGGGGAAGCATTCTGAATCTGCTGTTCTAGTTGCCGATAGCGGGATTTTTGCTCATTCTGCTGTAGAGATTGTTGGGCCCGGTTCAAATGCTGCAGGCGAATGCTGTTAGAGATGCCGAGTGGAATTAGGAGTAAATAGCCAACTCCGACGATAACGGCGATTAAAGCTAAGGGACGCAGGCAGAGCTTTTCAAGAGGCCGACGATAGCGCAACCCACCGTAGAAAACTAAAGCGAGACCGATCAAAGGAACCGGAACCTTATCCACCAGTTTTCCCAGCGTATAAAATTCCCATTGCGGGTTGAAGAAATCTGGCGGGAACATAATCGTTGCCACGTCAAAAGCTGAGAGTGCCAGCAAGACGTAGCCTGCCAATCGCAAGGAAAAAATTGAAACCCACTGGGTGCGGGAATCAAGGTGGGGGCTAGAGGCACTGGTCGGTTCTGGCATTTTAATTTCAGGTCATGTAGTTAAGGAAGTAGGTGGACGACGAGAAACTCTCAAAAAATGCGATCTCTCTACGATCTCAGAAATAGAGCCTACTTCTGTAAGAATTCTGGCTGCAGAGGTGCAGGAACTTTCTCGTAGCCTATATGTGTGAGGTGTTCTGGCCGTTCTATTTGCGAGCTAGTTGACCGTTGTCACAGGTGCCAGCAATAGCAAAGGGAGCCGTCTTGGTAAACTGGCGCGTATTTCTTCCTGGCCTTTGCACTTCTAGGTGTAGATGGGGGCCGGTGCTCCATCCTGAGTTGCCGCTGTAGCCGATCAGTTGACCGGCTTCGACCCAGTCTCCGGCTTTGATGCCGATGCTGCCAACAAATCCTTGCTGTAGATGAATATAGGCAGATCGATACCCACCGTCATGCTCAACCCAAACGTAATTGAACTTCGCAATATTCTCTTTGCCCCCCCCGGTATCAGGGTACTTGTCCTGAACTGCAATCACTCGACCTGGACGCATTGCATAAACAGGTGTGCCAATGTCAGCTGCTAAATCGTAGGCATACTCCATGCGGCCTTGATGGGTCCGGCCGCGAATTCCCTGACTCAGCCAGCCTTGACCGTTTAAAGGATGGCAGAAGCCCTGAAGGGGAGATGAAACGGTTGGATTGTCTTGGAGCGGTTGCTGTGCAAGGACACTTTCGGTAGCAGGCTTTGCCTGACTGGCTGATGCAGTTTCAGCGCCTCCTGTATCTATGAGGCTCATATAGCTTGTGTCATGCTCATAGTTTGCCGCGACTGGATTCATCTTTTTAGGCAGTCGCTCCGGTCTATCATTCCGAAATTGCAAGATGTCGTCCTGTTCAATCGGACTGCTATGAGCGACCACAGGAGTGTTTGTAACCAGCTGAGTTGCGCTAGGAAGCAAAGTTGTTGTGGAGAGCAGTACTGTTGCAATTAGGTTTCTCCAACGCTGCTCATTGAGTGCCTGTCGAAGCTGTGTTCGATTAACCCAACCGTGACTGACCAAGATTTCTCCTAGCTGAGTGCCGCTATGCTTTTGCTCAGCTAGAGCTGCAGTCAGTTGAGCCTGATTGATCAGGCCCTGCTGCATCAGCACTTCCCCGATACGAAGTTTTTCCCGAGTTCGGGAGGACTTGGTCAACACAAGAGTCTCCTAGGTTGCTAAAAATAGTGCAGGGTGTTCCGCAGGTCCTCTCAGTAAGAGAACACAGCGGTATTCGGCAATCCGACGTCATCTTTGAGCTGGGGAAGCGATGTCAAAAATTATGTTTAGGCATCTTTAGAATCGCGATTGAGTCTAATTGGTTCGTGCCTCATACTCCTATTATACCCGCAGAGTAATATAAAACGATCTCCGGATTTAGAAGCTCTTTCTGCTGTAGTTAACAATACTGAGAAAAGACATTTTTTCGTGCCCTAGATAATTTTTCGCCAAGAATGGATTTCTCTATCCTTCTTTCAGTAAGGGTTGCAGGGCAGAAAGTTTTTTCTTTCCTGTCCGCAGAAAAATTATAAATTTATCCATTCTATGTAAAACAAAATAGATTAAAAGATGTTTTTATCTATGCAGATAATTGTTTTTATTTATGCCAGTATTGATGTAGCTATTTATGCCTGCGTAATAATACGTAGTATTTGGGTTCCTGGAAGTTGAGGGTTTTTGCTAGAATCCGTAGGGCTGCATTGGGCTTTGGTCAACTGTGGCAAAAATGGTGTCGAGTGCAGGAGCCTGTAAGCGTATTGTTTCAGTTCAAAATCAATGATGATCTGAGCCTGTCATTATCAGAGGGGCAAGCAGGATGATGACCGTGTTTCCTAGGCGGCCTCTGTTGTGGATTCCTTCTGTTGCAGCTTCTGTTTGTCTCGGCTCCTTTGTCTTAGGGCAGGCAGCTTTAGGCTGCAGGGTTTCTAGGGTTGCTCAGGATGTTCTGCAGCTGGAGGGGCAAGAATATGTTGAGCTGCCAACGGGACTCTGTCCGGGCTACAGTGATGCGCTCTTGGGTAAAACTCAGGCTGTTGAGTATGGGGGAGTGATTTGCGATCGCAACGAAGCCTCCTACCTTTTGCTGCAGCGTTTAGTGGGTTATACCCCTGAGAAAAAAGCCATCTGGAAAGTTGTTCAGATTCGGACCTTAGCGCGCCTCAATAATGATCAGCAGAGCATCAGTGCGACCTGTAGACATACTCGAAAGCGCAAGCAGCCGGTTTTTGCCGTGATGAAAGATCAGACCAATCAGGTTCTGCAGGCTTGGGCCGTTGACCTTGAGCGAGAAACAATCCGACCCACTCAGCCCCACCTTGTTGACTGTAGTGACTCCCTCTAATCGCCGGAAGTGTTGGTGACTGTTCCAAACAGCAGATGGCGAGTGAGAGATGTCCGTGTCATGATTGATGGGACCGCAGATCTGGCAGTCAAATATCACTTTGCATCACCTCACCCCCCACAAGACAAGAGACTTGGAAACCGATTCCATAGACCTCTCGTCGTAAATCATGCTATCTATGCAATCAGTTCCTGAACTTGAGAAAGATAGAGTGAGCAAACTTTTCCTAGAATGAGGGGGTCTAGGGAAGATGCTTCTGGTACATGTGGAGCATGGAAATCGCTGATTCAAGAAGGACTGTAAATTGAGAGGTCTCCATGAGAACTGACCCCGACGAGACAACCGTGTCCCTTCTTACAGCTTATGAGCAATCAGAAGATCTAGCCTTCAAGCATATGGCTCCTTTCAAAGGGGCATCGAAAAAAGGTCTGCGAGTGGGGGCCGTCTCGCGTTTTCTGCGCCGGAACCTCCTCTTGATTTTAGCGACAACCTTGGGCATTTCTGGCTTAGTCTTTTACTTGGTTTGGCGCCAGCCTCGTCAGTATGAGGGAGAGTTTCAGCTTTTGGTGGAGCCATTAAGCGCAGAAGGACGGCTGACGAATTCCGCTGCCTCTTCACCGCAAAGTCAGCCAGGATCAGCAGAGACCGACTACGCTACTCTGATTCGATTGCTCAAAAGCCCCACCGTCTTGAACAAAATTATTGGCAAAATTCAGGCCCGTTATGCCGACCTTGACCATAACCGCCTTACGGGTACCCTCAACGTTAAGCGGGTTGAAGATTCCTCAGGTAAAACGAAACTGATTGGCGTCACCTATCAAGATCCAGATCTTCAGCAGATAAACTTTGTCCTTGAGCAGCTGGCGAGTGGCTATATTCAATATAGTAAGGAGGAGCGACAAACCTATCTGGGCGAAGGGATTTCCTTCATCTCTAAAAAGTTACCTGAAGCCCGTCAGAACGTTGCCAACCTTGAAAAGCAGCTACAGGAACTACAGCAAAAGTACCGAATCACCAATCCTGATACGGAGGGTGCTGGGTTAGCCCAGCAGGCAAGAGACTTAGAGTCTCAACGGCTCGATGTACGGCGGAGGCTGCAGGCCCAAAAATCGCTGTATGCCAACCTACAAGGACAACTAGGGCTAGCCCCTAGCGAAGCAATTGCGGCCTCTTCACTCACGGAGAACCCTCGATATCAGCAACTGATCGGGGAGCTGAAGCAGGTTGAAACTGAAATTGCAGCCCAGGCTGCCACGTTGACCGATGACAACCCCCTAATGCAGGACCTCAGGGCCAAGCAAGCCAACCTAAAGACCCTTCTAAGTCAAGAGACACGCAACCTAGCGAGCCAAAATTTGGCTGGGAACGGCAGCGCCAGCAACGTACCCAATTTTCAAGGCTCACTACAGCGAGGTCTCAGCCAGCAACTCGTCGAAACCCTAAATGATATCCAGGTGCTAGAAGTCCAGAGTCAAGCTGCTCAGCAGGCCTCTGAGGCCGTGGACAGAAAGCTGCAGCAGTTTCCTGCCATTCAGCGTCGGTATAACGAGATCCAGCGTGAGTTGGGGGGTGCAACCAAATCACTCAATCAGCTGCTCGAAAACCAAGAAAATCTCAAGGTCGAAGATGCTCAGCAGCAGATTCCCTGGCAGCTTGCCGTTAGCCCAGGGATTCGTCGCGATCAGAACGGTGATCCTGTCTCGCTAGGGCAAAGCCGACCCGCCAAGTTAGCGCTGGGCGTCTTAGGCGGTCTGTTGCTGGGGATAGGGCTGTCGCTGCTCCGAGAGAAGCGACAGAATGTCTTTCACAGCACTGCAGATTTAAGAGATGAGACTCAACTACCTTTATTAGGGGCTTTGCCCTTTAGTGAGACAGCCTCAGTTCTAGAGACCCATGAGATTGGCGATCTGCATAGCCCTAAACAGTCTCAACAGATGCTCAGACGCGCAGCCGAAGCTCTGTATGCGAAGCTGAAGTTCTTAAACTCTGAGATGCCGATTCAGTCGTTAGTGGTGAGCTCCGTCACGTCACGCGATGGCAAAACGACGGCTGCTATGCATCTTTCGCAGGTCGCCGCCAGCACGGGGCAGCGGGTGCTGCTAGTGGATGCTAATATGGCCATGCCTCAGCTCCATAGCTATTTAGGGGTACCGAATTTTGAGGGGTTGAGTGAAATCCTGCACAAGAAGCTCGACCCGACCCAGTACATCCAGCGATCGCCCCATCACGCTAACTTGTTTATTCTGTCTTCAGGTCAGTCCCTGGCTGGGGCCAGTCAGCTACTGGCTTCAGCTCAAATGCAGTATTTAATGGGCCAGTTCCAGAATATGTTTGATCTGGTTGTCTATGATACGGCTCACCTTTTGGATTACACGGATGCTCAGTATCTGAGCTGGCAGGCTGACGGCCTATTGCTGGTTGTGGGGATTGGTCGAACGCAGCACTCACTGGTACTCAAGGCCCTTAAGTCTCTTAGTAGCTCTCGTCTACCTATTTTGGGCACGGTGGCTAACTTTGCCAGCGGTGCGGCTGATGCCTTTGAAGGGGAGCGATCCTTAGGGGTGGGGCGGCCAGAAGACGAGTTTGAGATTTTTCGAGTTTAACGAACCCCTGATCGAGTCAACTCGGCAGAACTCAGCCCTCTATCTTGAAGCATTGAGAGGCTGACGGGTAATCAAGCGATCGCAAGTAATTCGTTCCGTTAAAATCGCTGTTGCAACATCGTAGGTATAGACTTCAAGTTCAGCATCGGCCGTTGCTGCAAACAAGATCTGACAATTGGGCAAGACAGTCCGCTCCAAGAAATTATCAGAGACTCTGGCTATTCGTATAATCTGAATCTGTTTCGTATCGTTGGTATAGCAATACAGGTCCCTCCTGTTCAGCGTTAAAGTCTTGGGACGTTCAATTTCTGTACTCAATTGAGGTGGCATGACGGCCTGCTCCGTTTCATCGATTACGTTGTTGCCGTGCTTCACTTCAGCATTCAAGTCTTTCGCCTGCTATGTAAGAGATTAATTGATCAATGTGTGAAAGCTGTGAGAGTATCCTGAGTCCCTTCGAGAAACCAACTCAAGATTTCTATCGAGAGAGTTGAGCGTATAGAACAGAATCACAAAAGAAGTCTCATCTCTTTATTGGACTGAAGACGTTAACGCTATTTCTCTATCCTCACAATTTCCTCACAAATGAATTATAGGTTCAAGATAGAAACTGAAAAATCCCGTGCCCTAAGTCGATAGATGCATTCCCTTGATATCTTAGAGCGAAAATTAACTACATCTCGATCGCAAAGTATGAAATCGGGTTTAAGTATATTTCCCTTGACTTATCACATTGTAAATATCGCTTATAACTGCCCTTTCTCTAGGAGTAACTACGATGTCAATTTATGTTGGTAATCTGTCTTTCGACATGGCTGAGGCAGACATCAGCAACGTTTTTTCAGCATATGGCACCGTTAAACAAGTCAATATTCCCACCCATCGCGATACCGGCCGTCATAGAGGCTTCGCCTTTGTAGAGATGGAAACGGCTAGCGAGGAAGAGGCCGCTATCTTAGCCCTTAACGGAATGGAGGTTATGGCACGGGATCTCAAGGTGGATAAAGCAAGGCAGAAGATAAATTATAGCCAAAACAGTAAAGGTGACTCTTACCATAAAGGCTGATAAAGAATGGGCCGCTGTAATACTTGGCTACTAATGTAGATTCAAAATTTCTAGAGAATTTATGCTTTTGATCTTGTTCTTCCCCATGATTTGACTATGATTTAATTGGCTTGCCGGAGTTCTGAAAAAAAGATGTCACCGTCAAAAAAAATGTCTTCATGAACCCCTTCTACAGGGTTGTCACTATCCTGGCAATACTCTTCGACAGCAGCTCCTCTTGACTTAGGTTCTACATTTTATGAGTCATTCTCTAGCAACGGATCAGCCGTATTATGCATGTAAGTCAGATGGAGAGCACCCCATTTTTGCAGAAACGCCGGGCGATTGAAATCGCGACTACATAGAAGGGAGCCGCCTACGCGGACTCACGCATTGTCTTTAACCTGCGCAGGCAATTTTGGTTTTTCTAGCTGCGATTTTAATCGTCAGATACCGAAGTGGGATGCTCCCAGTCAGATCATTTGTAGCAATCGGATGCAGGTTTGTGAAAGTTGTCGATTCTCTTGGCGTCATGCACCGTCGATTAGGCTGCTAGAACGAGTTGTTGAGGCTTATTCTAGTCTGCACAAAGACACTGCTTTGAAAAGCAAATAAGAAGTAGGAACACTTCAATAGCAAATAGTTTTATGTGGCCCAACCTAGTACATCTGAGATCTGAGTGGGTAGCTGCAGGGGGTCGAAGGGCTTGGATAGAGTCGCTTTTACACCCAGGTCTCGATACCGTTGTTGATCGGCTGCCTGTACCTTAGCAGTCAATAGAATGACGGGAATGGCTTGAGTTTTATTGTTCTCCTGTAGTTTGGCAAAGGTGGTCAGGCCATCCATGTCGGGCATCATTACGTCCAGCAGGATTGCATCGGGTTGGCTTTGCTCCGCCATTGCTAGTCCCTCGCGTCCAGAACCGGCTGTGAACACCTGCCATCCGCTAATTGTTTCGAGGGCAATTTGGATAATTTCCTGGATATAGCATTCGTTATCGATCACTAATATCTGCTTAGTAGACATCGATTTTGCTTCGTTCCGTGATGGTGTGCTGGTTTCTTTCTCTGACAGGTGGGGTTGATTACGAACCATCACAGCAAGCTATAAAACGGCCTCGGACCCCAGTTCCTTGTTCGCAATAGATGCTGAGTTGAAAGATTTAATTGCAAAGTTGAACGACTTTAATGTTTACCCCGTAGGTGTCTGAACAAAGGTTAGGGACTCTGCGCTAGCGTTTTCAGAGTTATCCGCCTGACACTAACAGCACCCTAAGCTAGAACCTTGAGGAACTTGTGAAGATATCTGAGAGCCAAAATGTTGGTGATGAAATTGATAGAGAAATGCTCGTGACGCTTATGGGGTAAAGGATACTGGATTAATCATTGAAGATATCTTATGGGTGCATAAATCATCACCTTCTGGCCAATCTGGGGTCTGGAAATCTGTCCGACTTCAATAGGCTAGGATGACCTAGGGAAACTTCAAAGCTTTGTCTTAATTTCTATGGCCGATAAATCTACGATTGCAGTTACCCATCTGGGCTGTGAAAAAAATCGCGTTGATACCGAGCATATGCTGGGGCTTCTAGTGGAGGCAGGCTATGGCGTTGATAGCGATGAAGCTATGGCTGACTACGTGATCGTCAATACCTGCAGCTTCATTCAAGAAGCGCGGCAAGAATCGGTCCGCACCTTAGTGGAACTGGCCGAGGCCGATAAGAAAATTGTGATCACGGGCTGTATGGCTCAGCACTTTCAAGAAGAATTGCTTGAAGAATTGCCCGAAGCCGTGGCCCTAGTGGGAACGGGCGACTATCACAAAATTGTGGATGTAATTGAACAGGTTGAACAGGGGAATCGCGTTACGGAAGTCACGCCTGAGCCAACCTATATTGCGGACGAAACAGTCCCCCGCTATCGCACGACCACCGAAGGGATGGCCTACCTACGGATTGCTGAAGGCTGCGACTATAGCTGCGCATTTTGCATTATTCCTCACCTGCGCGGCAAGCAGCGGTCTCGGTCTATTGAATCAATTGTGGCGGAAGCAGAACAGCTTGCAGCTCAAGGCGTCCAGGAATTGAGTCTGATCTCTCAAATCACGACCAACTATGGCTTAGATATCTATGGCAAGCCTCATTTAGCCGAGCTGCTGCGGGCGTTAGGCAAAGTCGATGTGTCGTGGATTCGGATGCACTATGCCTATCCGACGGGGCTCACCCCGGCAGTCCTGGAAGCCATTCAAGAAACAGGTAACGTGCTGCCCTATCTTGACCTGCCGCTGCAGCACTCTCATCCTGAAGTTCTGCGATCGATGAATCGCCCTTGGCAAGGTCAGGTAAACGACAAGATTATTGAACGCCTCAAAGCTGCGCTCCCAGATGCTGTCTTAAGAACAACTTTTATTGTGGGATTTCCTGGCGAGACGGAGGCCCACTTTGAGCATCTGTGTGAGTTTGTCCAGCGCCACCAGTTTGACCATGTGGGTGTGTTCACTTTTTCCCCGGAGGAGGGCACTGCGGCCCATGACCTGCCGAACCAGCTGCCGCAGGAGATCATGGATGCTCGCCGCGATCGCATCATGCAGATTCAGCAGCCGATCTCTTTAGAGCGAAACCTTCAGCAGGTGGGGCAGATTGTCAATGTGCTAGTGGAGCAAGAGCACCCTGGAACGGGAAAACTAATTGGGAGATCGTCTCGATTTGCTGCCGATGTGGATGGCCTCGTCTATATTCACCCCCAGGAAGGCGGATCCCAAAATCAGGCGGTACGCCTTGGAAGCCTTGTCCCTGTTGAGATTGTCGCAGCGGATGCCTACGATCTCCACGGCCATCTCTGTAATAATCCTTAAGGGATATCGCTTTTTGTAACATTTTATTGCAAGATAGAGATGGGCGAGTGGCATCGCCTAATGGATAACCATAGGAGATTGCATGACCCATTCGTTTAGCCAGCTCGGTCTTTCGCAGCATCGTGTCGAGTGTCTTGAGGCTTTAGACTTTAAAGAGCCGACCCCGATTCAGGCGCAAACCATTCCCCTGTTGCTGGAAGGGAAGGATATGGTTGGTCAGGCTCAGACCGGTACCGGTAAAACTGCAGCTTTTGCTTTGCCGATTTTAGAGCGTGTCGATCCAGCATCGGGTGCGATTCAGGCTTTAATTTTGACGCCCACTCGAGAACTCGCGGTTCAGGTGCGCCAAGCTATTCATTCTTTTAAAAGCGATCGCGACCTCAGGGTGCTTGCTATCTACGGTGGACAAGCTATTGATCGCCAGATTTCTCAGCTTCGTCGCGGTGTTCAAGTGGTGGTCGGTACTCCGGGACGGATGTTAGACCTGCTCAGTCGTGGCGAACTCTCTTTGGCTCAGGTCCAGTGGTTTGTCCTCGACGAAGCTGATGAGATGCTGAATATGGGATTTATCCCTGATGTTCGTAAGATCCTGAAGCAAATTCCGAAGGAGCGACAGACGGCGTTCTTCTCAGCGACGATGCCGCCAGAGATCTACAAGCTCACGAAGCAGTTCCTAAACGATCCGGTCACGATCACGGTGGAGCAGCCTAAGGCTGCACCCTCTCGCATCAATCAAATTGCCTATAAGATTCCTCGGGTTTGGGCGCGTCCGACTGTTTTGCAGGCGGTCTTAGAGCTAGAGAACCCAGCCTCTGCGATTATCTTTGTTCGCACCCGTCGAGATGCAGCCAATCTAACTCAGCAGCTTCAGGGGGCAGGCTACAGTGCCGATGAGTATCATGGCGACTTGAGCCAGGGGCAGAGAGAGCGCCTGCTCGGCCGATTCCGTCAGGGCCAGATTCGTTGGGTTGTCGCTACCGATATTGCTGCTCGTGGAATTCACGTTGACGATTTAACTCACGTGATTAACTATGATTTGCCTGATAGCCCTGAGAGCTATGTGCATCGCATTGGCCGCACTGGCCGAGCCGGAAACGAAGGAACCGCTATTTCTTTAATTCACCCGCTTGATCTTTGGAAGTTGCGTGGGATTGAGAAGCACGTCAATCAGACGATTCCGGTTCTGCCGACGCCGACGCGATCGCAAATCGAAGCTCAGCGCATTGAACAGCTCACTGAAGAGATTCACGGCATTTTGACTGGGGAAAGATTAGCTTCCTTCCTGCCACTGGTTTCTCAATTGGGTGAAGAGTACGACACGAGTGCGGTGGCGGCGGCGGCTCTACAGATGGCCTTTGATCGCTATCCGGCTGTGGGTGAGAAGCTGGACGCTCTCAACTCACCGAAGCCAGTGAAGAAGACGCCTCCCCCTAGTCCGATTAAGCGCCGTAGTTCTGGCGTAGCCTCTAGCTAGAGGCGATTTGCTGATCAATGGAACTTAGGGCAAGTCTAACCGCCGCCTTTCAGCAAGTGGGGGGTGCGTGGGTTTTCTATACCTGCCTGCCGCTACCGGCTAAGCTACCGCTGCAGTTCACTCGCATTGCCCGATGGGCTACAGGCATTGGCTTAGTGCTGGGTGCGTTGTTGGGGTTAGCGGATTTTGGCCTCGGACTGCTGCAGATGCCTTTGCTACCTCGCAGTGCCTTGATTGTGGCACTTTGGGTGGGCCTCACGGGTGGCCTTCACTTAGACGGCGCGATGGATACTGCTGATGGTTTGGCGGTCATGCAGCCAGATCGTCGGTTAGAGGTGATGGCCGATAGTCGCAGCGGTGCCTTTGGCGTCATGGTGGCGGTGATCATTCTGTCGCTTAAGGTCTGTGCGCTCAGCGCGGTCCCTGTATACCGACCTCTGGTGTTGATGTTGGCTGCCGCTTGGGGGCGATGGGGACAAATGGTTGCGATCGCAACTTACCCCTACCTCAAGCCAGAGGGCAAAGGCGCTTTTCATCGACAACATCTCCAACTGCCCTGGGATTTTATTCCTGGCCTCATGATCCTGACTGGACTTGCTAGCTTTCACGCCTTAATAGACACGCCGCTGGAAGCCGGTCTAACGCTCATTGCCGCAGCACTCATCTCTGCCGGTACTGGACTATGGTTCAATCAGCAATTAAGCGGCATGACCGGCGACGTCTATGGTGCCATCGTCGAATGGACCGAAGCTCTACTGCTGTGCGTTTTCACCTTGCCGATACTGCACTCCACAAACTTTATCTAAAACTCAGCATTGAGGGGGACAACTCCACGCTATAATGCTTGGCAACTAAAGCTCTTGCAGACTGTTCGTAGAAGTTAGAACCTGAGTTAGCCCCCACGGACGCTCTAATCGGTTGACTTCTGGCAAGCGCGTCAGCTTTTCTGTCTAAGATGCTAGACTTAAGCTTGCATCATGCAGTGAATGCCGTTGTTGAAAATTTGCATTTCAATGGCTTGCTAGCGTATCAGATGCAGTGCTTGAAATGAACGATCTCTCAAGCAATTCCAAGGCTTCTTACAACTTAATGAATTTATTAGAAATAGCCTTCGAGCAACCTCTAGGGTTCACGGTAAATCGCCTTTCTCTACTCTCAAATTTGTCACGTCAGCCCCAACCGTGCCTCGGATGAATCCTAGGTCTGAGGGCTGGCAGCTTTCGAGGAAATTGAATGTCCAAGCAAATCATCATTGCCGAACAGCATCGAATTGCTGCTGTATTTTCAGAAGACCAAATTCAAGAAATTATTGTGGCCACCGGCAGCCACCAAGTCGGTGATATCTATCTCGGGGTCGTTGAGAATGTCTTGCCCGGTATTGATGCCGCCTTCGTCAACCTAGGCGACACCGAAAAGAACGGTTTTATCCACGTGAGTGACCTCGGACCGGTACGTCTGAAGCGCTCTGCTGGCGCAATTACCGAGCTACTGACGCCTCAGCAAAAAGTGCTGGTGCAGGTGATGAAAGAGCCCACCGGCAATAAAGGACCGCGTCTAACGGGGAACCTCTCACTGCCAGGACGGTATCTCGTCTTAATGCCCTCAGGCCGAGGCGTTAACCTCTCGCGCCGGATTCGCAATGAAGAAGAGCGTAATCGACTACGCGCCCTCGGTATTTTAGTGAAGCCTGCCGGTATGGGCCTATTGGTGCGGACCGAAGCCGAAGATGTGCCTGAAGACGCGATCATCGAAGATCTAGAAATGCTGCAGAAGCAATGGGAATCTGTGCAGCAGCAGGCTAGTTCTTCCCGCGCTCCTTCATTGCTAGATCGAGATGACGATTTCGTCCAGCGGGTGTTGAGAGACGTTTACAGCGATGACGTTAACCGGATCGTGATTGATTCGAGTCCCGGCCTCAAGCGCGTTAAACAGCACCTGATGTCCTGGAATGAAAGTCGGTTGCCCCAGGGGGTACTCGTTGACCAGCATCACGAAGCAGCGTCCATTCTGGAGTACTTCCGCGTCAACGCTGCCATTCGCGAAGCCCTTAAGCCGAGGGTTGATTTACCCTCCGGTGGTTACATCATCATTGAACGCACCGAAGCGCTAACGGTGGTAGACGTCAACTCTGGCTCCTTCACGCGGTCGGCCACCGCCCGAGAAACCGTGCTGTGGACTAATTGTGAAGCCGCCACCGAGATTGCCCGTCAGTTACGGCTGCGTAACATCGCCGGGGTGATTATCATTGACTTCATTGATATGGACTCGCGCCGAGATCAGCTCCAGGTGCTGGAGCACTTCAATAAAGCCATTAAACCCGACAAGTCGCGCCCTCAGATTGCCCAGCTTTCTGAACTTGGCCTTGTTGAGCTGACTCGCAAGCGGCAGGGACAAAACATCTATGAGCTGTTTGGCCAGCCCTGCCCCACCTGCGGTGGACTCGGTCATCTTGCACATTTACCGGGTTCTGACCCAGAAGAAGTGGGCGAATCCGTTGAACGCTCCGCCCCCCGACGCTCCTCGCGGCGAGCGGCTCCTTCGCTTCCTGATGTAGGCTCGCCATCGCTGGACCCCTCTAAGAATTTACAGGAGCTAGATTTAACCAATCATCCTAGCTATCAGGAGCAGGGGACTCGCAAACGACGGCGACGGGCCAGACTCGGCGATAGTCTATCTCGCACCTCTTCGCGGATGCGGTCTGGATCTGAGAAAAAGCCGCCTAAGCCTGCTGAATCTAATGGCGTCGTATTGCCGACGAAGACTAGCCCTGACCGCTCCCGACCCAGCCGTTCAGAGACCAGTAGAAAGCAGGAAGAAGCGCCCCCCGAGCTCATTAGCATCACCATGACCGCTGAGGAACAGATTGTCTACGGGTTCATGGGCATCTCACCTTTGGCACTGTATGACGGCACCATTAAAAATCCGAAGTCGGTGACCGTTGATGTTTGTTTGCCTGGTGAAGAGAAAACACCTCCGGTCAAAGTTGTGTCTTTGAAGGATAAAACAGACGATTCAACGCCTGAGGCCGAGGCTACGCCTCAAGCGGAGTCTAAACCTAGGCGAGGACGCAGATCTAAGTCAGAGTCACCCGCACCCCCGATCAAGGTCTCGGATGTCGCCCCTGCGACGGCGACCGAGGTGCCTGCTGTGATCTCAGAGTCAGATACGACATCCCCAGAAGTCTCGACGCAGGAAGCTGTGGTTGAGGAACTCAGGGCCGAGGAAATTAAGACAGAGGTGCCTAAAGCTGATCCCAAACGCCGCCGCCGTCGCCGTTCTTCCAGCGCCAAGTCTACAGGGGCCAAACAGCTCTCACTGGAGACAGATAGCTAGCGATTTGCAAAGGTTCCTGCCAGCAATTCTTGAAACTGCTGCCAAGCATCAGCTGCTGCGGTGGGCTGGTAGCTGTCGCGCTGGTCGCAGAAAAAACCATGTCTGGCAGGGTATTGAGTGATCCGATGCTCAACGCCAGCTTCTTGAAGCACTTGACGAATTTGATCGACCTCTGGATTAGGGATCAGCACGTCTTGATTACCAAAAAAGCCATATAGCGTCCCTTTGATCTCTGGGGTCCGAGTCAGGGTGGGAGGGCCGCCTCCTGGTGTTAGGGTGGCGATGCCAGCGCCATAGAAGACGGCTGTAGCCGCAATTGCAGGCAGCGTGGCCACCAGATAGGCAACGTGGCCACCAAAGCAAAAGCCAATGGAGGCGATGCAGTCATTCTGGACTTGTTCAAGGGTATGGAGCATGTCAATTGTGGCTTGGGCATCACTGAGCAGTTCTGTGGCTGTCGTTTGGATCTTGTATTGTCGTCCTAGCTCTACTTCTTCAGGACTGTAGCCGACTTCAAATCCTGGGGCCTGCCGTTGATAGATGGCGGGGGCGATGGCAACATATCCCAACTGTGCAATCCGTTCGGTGACGTTGCGAATATGGGCGTTGACGCCAAATATTTCCTGCCAGACAATCACGGCGGGGTAGGGACCGGGCTCGCTTGGGACCGCTAGATATGCATCAATTTGTAACGAGCCATTGGGGATTTTCAGGGCTTGAGTGTGAATTTCTATATCAGCCATCGGATCTGTTGTGGAGGAATTAATCGCCGTTTATCGGTTTCTGCTATATTTTCGCAGGATTTGTGGAGCAGCGAGAATGCTGCTGGTCTCTAGTTTGAAGTCCCACAAGAGGACAAGGGCTGTGCTAAGCTGCGTCTGCGGCTTTCAGAGAGGCCCATATGGTGCAGTTCCAGATTCAATCCGATAGTGAAATTCCAGCGTCTACCCAGCTTTTTAACCAGATCTGCTTTGCGATCGCATCTCGACAATTTTCACCGGGTTACCGCCTGCCCAGCACCCGTCAGCTTGCGATGCAGACAGGGCTACATCGCAACACTATTAGTAAAGTTTACGAACGCTTAGAAACGGCAGGCTTTGTCGAAGCTCAGATGGGGTCCGGCATTTACGTGCGGGCGTTGGGGCAAGAGCCAATTCCGATTAGCAAAGAGCAAGCCGACGTTCCCGTTGAAGAGTTGATTGAGCAAAGCCTGGATGGTTTTTTGCAGCAGGGCTACTCCCTAGGGGAAGTCAAGAGCATGCTGCTAGCTGCGATTAAGGAGCGTCTGCGCGCCAGCTCACAACTGATCGTGACCGTACCGCAGCACGATCTCGGCGCTGGAGAGATTATCGTCCAAGAGCTAGATCTGGCCCTCTCGATCCCGATTAAGCTGATTCCGTTAGAGGAGCTAGACGCATCCCTTCAGAGGCGGGCCGCAGCCACTATTGTCACGGTCCGCTACTTTGCTAAAGAAGCCCATGATATTGTCGAGGCGCGTCAGGATGACGATCTGAAAGCCTTTCGGGTAATTCCTATCGATATTTATAACTACAGCGATGAGCTAGAGCTGATCAAAGAGCTGCCTAAAGAGGGGCGGTTGGGACTGGTCAGCCTGAGTTCTGGCACCCTGGGCGTTGCGGAAGTTATGATCTCTAGCCTGCGGGGTGACGATCTCTATGTGATGACGGCTCAGTGCCATGACACCCAGCGGCTGAGTGCCTTGATTCGTCACTCGCAAACGATTATTAGTGATCGCGCTAGTTGCCAGACCCTCAGAGCCGCAATGGCTGAAGCTGAACCTGATCTGATTCGACGGCCTAAGGTGATCTACTGTAAAACCTACATTGATACACAGTCTGTAGAGCTGCTCCGGCGTGAGCTGGGCATGGAGGCTTCACCCGTCAAAGCTTAGGCATACTTATTCCCTAAATGATGTGAAAAGCAATTCAGTAGAAGACGGATGGTACCCTCTAACTCTTCGACATCAAGTAGCGCTATCTGCCAGCACGCAATTATTTCAGGGCGTGTGCAGGGTGTGGGCTACCGCTATACGACTCAGGAGCAAGCGACCCGTCTTGGCCTGGTGGGCTGGGTCCGCAATTTGCCCGATGGACAGGTGGAGGCGATGGTCGAGGGCGATCGCACTCAGGTCCAGAAGCTTGTAGATTGGTTGGACAGCGGTCCACCTGCAGCTCGGGTCGAGTCAGTGGTCATTGAGGAGCAGTCACTGCAAAACTTTGAGCGGTTCGAGATTCGGCGAAGTTAGGGAGGTGTCTGCCTTCACTTGCCGAAAGAGGGGAGGGCATTAAAAATGCGATCGCAAGTATTGAAAAAGGTATTTATACCCAACATTTTACCGAGCGAAACATAGCCTGAAGGTTACTGAGATCACAAGAAACACCCACTTATTAAAAACGATGACCAAGGATTTTGCTACCATTTGCTTGCACTCGTGATCGTGGGAGTAACATCGTGCACTTACCCTCCTTTATGTGGCTCTGGCGAATTGCAGCCTGGTCTATGGGCCTCACTGTCATGCTGTTTTTTGGGTTGGCCGCTGTTGGTCTGGTGCTGAGAAGGCAGAGACTTGCTCCCGGTGCGAGACCCCAGAAATGGCTTCGTATTCTGCATCGAGGCTTAGGCATTGCCCTCGTACTGCTGATTGTGAATCTACTTGCCATTGGTCTAGTGGGTACACTGGGCCACTACGGAAGCCTGGGCCATTCATGGCATCTTCCGGTCGGATTAATTGTGGTTGCTCTTTCCTTCGCTTCTGCCTGGTCGGCGACGCGCATTCACCCTCAACGTCCTTGGGCGCGACCGTTACATCTCAGAATCAACAGCCTTCTGTTTGTCGCGCTAGCACTCGTTTCACTGTCGGGCTGGTCTGTTGTGCAAAAATATATGCCGCAGTAGTGCGCTGCAGTCTCGATCACCGTGATCGCTTTATCCAGCGCTGAACAATAGTAGGGACTGTGACCCGACAGCGATAAACCTGGCCGCTAACCCCATCCGTGGTGCTAGAGACCATCTTGACGATAGTGGTCTGGATCTGCTCCGCAGGTGTCGTAAATAGAAATAAAGCAAAACTTAGCCCCTTGAGACGCTGGGCTGCTTCATCGGTCAGTGGCTCAATCTTGGTCATCAAGTCAGTTGCCACTAAACCAGGCCGTAGTCCCAAAATTGAGATCGGGGTCTGTTTGTATTCTTCCGCCATGACCAATGTGAATCGTCGTACCGCCGATTTAGACGTGGCATAGGCACTCATGTAGCCATACTTATCGACGCGGCTATCTCGATCGCCGGCACCGAACACATTCACAATCTTGCCTTGGTTACGCTCTAACATGTGCTGGAGAGCGACCGTTGTTCCATGATAGGTGCCGTAAAGATTCGTCTGCACCACCCGTTTCCAGCGCTCGATGGGGATATCAAGGGTCTGAGCATAGGGACTGGCAATTCCGGCATTGTTAATCCAAATATCAATTTGCCCAAACCTTTCAATGGTTTTAGCTGCTAGCTGTTCCACCTGTCCTAAAGAGGTAACGTCACAGGTGGTGCCCATGATCTGGCCCGTGCCCGGAGCCAACGCATTCCGTTCAAGCTGCTCACAGACGGCCCCAGTCTCTGATCGTGAGGACACCACAACATTCGCTCCTGCGGCAATGAGCGCCTGAGCCATGATGAGGCCAATGCCCCGCGTACTGCCCGTGACAACAGCAGTGCGACCTTGCAGTGGAAATAAATCAGCCATAGGTTAAGAGTCGTTCAAGCTTGCAGCCTTCACCCAAGCGGTCAGAAAGAGAAAGCTATAGTGAAGATATTCCCTTCAATAGCGTATATGGTTACGACTCCTGTCACGTTTACCCCCCACATTCGACCCGAAATCCAGTTGCTTCAGGCTGATCTTGTCAATTGGCGCCGCGATCTTCACCAGCATCCTGAACTAGGCTTTGAAGAATTTCGTACCGCAGAGGTTGTCTCCCAAAAGTTGACGGAATGGGGCATTGATCATCAAACAGGGGTAGCAAAAACTGGAATCATTGCCACCGTTGAGGGGGATTTGCCGGGGCCGGTGTTGGCGATTCGGGCCGATATGGATGCGCTGCCGGTCCAAGAGGCCAATCAGGTTCCCTACCGCTCTAAGCATGATGGCCGGATGCATGCCTGTGGTCATGACGGGCATGTTGCGATCGCACTGGGCACTGCCTACCACCTTTCCCGAAGCCGTGAGCACTTGAAAGGCACCCTCAAACTGATCTTCCAACCCGCCGAAGAATCGCCGGGGGGAGCCAAGCCCATGATTGAAGAAGGGGCGCTCAAAAATCCTGACGTAGACGCCATTATCGGTCTCCATCTTTGGAACAACTTGCCCCTCGGAACCATTGGTGTCCGCAGCGGTCCCCTGATGGCGGCAGTCGAGTTATTTGAATGTCACATCCAAGGAAAAGGCGGTCACGGAGCGATGCCCCACCAGACCGTTGATTCTGTCGTAGTGGCGGCTCAAATTGTGAATGCGCTGCAGACCATTGTTTCTCGCACCGTCAATCCGCTAGAGTCTGCCGTTGTAACCGTAGGCGAACTCCATGCGGGGGTTGCCAATAACGTGATTGCCGACTCCGCCCGCATGACCGGCACGGTGCGCTACTTCAACCCCGAACTAGAAAACGTGATTGGCAAGCGCGTCGAAGACATTGTTGCCGGAATTTGCCAAAGCCACGGCGCGACCTACGACCTCAACTATTGGCCCTTGTATCCGGCCGTGATCAACGATGACAAGATGGCACAGCTAGTGCGTTCAGTGGCTGAAACCGTTATCGAAACCCCGGTGGGCGTTGTTCCTGAGTGTCAGACTATGGGCGGTGAAGATATGTCTTATTTTTTGCAGGAAGTGCCAGGCTGCTACTTCTTTGTCGGCGCAGCTAATAAGGAACGTGGCTTAGCCTATCCCCACCACCATCCTCGCTTCGACTTCGACGAAACGGCTTTAGGGATAGGGGTAGAAATTTTTCTGCGCTGTATCGAAAAATTTAGTTCAGAATCTCACTAACATGCTTCAAGTACCTCAAAAAGTACTCACGCTGGAAGCTTTTCTGGACCTACCAGAAACAGAACCTGCCGGTGAGTACATTGATGGAAATATTATTCAAAAGCCGATGTCGCAAGGAAAACATAGCGTCATTCAAGGAGTTAGTATCGGCCCTCAACTCTGTCGTCAAAGCGCAGCGAATAGCTCGGACATTCCCTGAACTGCGCTGTACCTTTGGAGATCGCTCTACTGTTCCTGATATTGCCGTTCTCCTTTAGGACCGTATTCCCCGTGATCAAAAGGGAGAAGTTACAAATATATTTTCTCTTGTGCCTGACTGGACAATCGAGATTTTGTCGCCGGGACAAAGTTATACAGAAGTTGTGAAAAATATTTTGCACTGTCTCAGTCATGGCACTCAAATGGGGTGGCTCATCGACCCCGCAGAACAGTTGGTTTTTGTTTACTGCCCTAATCAGTCGACCGCCTTCTACGAAGAAATGGAGGCGAAGTTACCCGTGCCTGATTTTGCTGAAGCCTTTGACTTAACGGTCAAAGAACTGTTTGCTTGGCTGAAAGAATAGGAAAACCGCGCTAGCCAATCATGCCGAGGGTGGCGATATACGATTGGTCTGCAGCATTAAAACTAAACCGGCGGATGATGGTTTCCACTGATTCGATGGGCAGCGTATCAATCACCGTTGCCCGAAACGTAATGGCCGGAACCTCAGGTACCTCTAAAGCACAGTGGTCAGAATGAATAAAGATGCGTTGAATCGGCTTTAGGTCGTAGGAGACTTCTACCTCCAGTTCAGGATGGCCGATAAACACATGGAACATTTCCATCTGCCGCCAGAACTGAAGCGTACTCCGCTTAAACTCAGGATGCAAGACCATAACGGTACCCCTGATTAAGTTTTGCTTAAGTTTGACTTATTATGCCCGCAGCCAAACTTGAGACTGCAGTATATTGCGAATTCTTTAAGCACTCGCAGCCGTCGAGTGCCAATATGCCCATGTTAGAAAGCCGCTGATGGCTACCGTTCCTGCCAATCAGGGCTGCTTTGCTCAATCTGATTGCGCCAGCGACGATAGCTAATCCCTAACTTGTCATATCCCACAGGTGTTCGCCAAATGTCCGCGCCTGCAGCAAGTCGATCTTGCTGACCTACGACCAACCGCAGGTCTTCGTCAATCACGCGCTGGGCCATCGAGCGCCAGAACCGATCTTTACCAGGCAGAAATCTGGCCCAGCCATAAAAATCCAGCGAAAGTTGATAGAGCAGTCGGGTTTTACCCTGACCTGCGGGTAGGCAGCAGTGTAGCTGATGCAGATGGCGACCGCAGGTTTTGCCGCGTAGACCAATGGTACTGATCACGTAGCAAGGTGGCTCAAAGGACATTTCAATGGGGTAAGGATCCCAATGTCCCGTCAGGGGAGTCTGGGGGGTCATAAACCTTACTAAGTCAGGTACAGACCAGCCCCTAGCAAACGTACCGGTGTGAGTGAAAGGTGCATGGGCAAGGTCCAGGAGATTTTCCAGCAGTAAGCCATGCTCAACGGGTAGCTCCATCGCGACTTCAGCATGGAGCTGAAACCCCTCTGGAAGCTGATAAATGTGTTCAGACAGTTCCGTTGGCTGTGCTGAACCTGGCCAGACCCAAATCATCCCATTTTGTTCTTGGCAGGGTAGGCTTTTGATCTGCACCTGAATGTGCTGACAAGATGGCATGTGGGTACAGCTACCGCTGGCATCGTACTGCCAACCGTGGTAGCCACACTGCACGGTTCCGTCTACCACTTGCCCTAGAGATAGCGGGCAGGCACGGTGAGCGCATTCGTCTTGGATACAGCCAACTTGCCCCTGGCGATCTCGAAAAAGAACCCAGGGCTGATCAAAAAGTTCAAAGGAGATGAGGGTTGCGTCCTGAAGCTTAGAAGAAAATTCAACAGCGTACCAATAGTCTTTCAAACCGCTAGCCAGGAGACCTGTCGTTGGCGCTGTCAGGGTTGTCTGACGCGTTTTCTTCTCTCTGTCAACAACCTGTTCCATTAAGGTGATGGCCTTGCTATAGTACCTGCGATTTCCTGACACGTTCAAATTTCGAGAGTTGCTCACAAGCTGTCAGCAGAGAACAAAACGCTCAGAACACTTTTATCCTAAGGCGATTGCACGGCCTCCATTAAGATAAAGTCCCCTGCCCATGAAGGCAAGATGGATGGACTCAGATGCGAAGGGGGTGGGCAAGGTTTTTTAAGGTCATGTTTATTGTGAAAATAGTGGAATAAAACCTGACAACTGAGTTTTGCAGTTAATGAGGCATTTCCCCGCAGTCTGTATAAAAAATTTAACCGAGCTAGCCTTTCTGGAATGGGGCTATTACTCTTCAGTGAGACCTTCCCACCCCCGATAAGTCACAAATAGGAGTCAATAAAATCCCCGTATAACTTCACTTCTCGCAATAATGAAGGATGTATCCACAATGAGAGAGTCATGGCTAGAGACCTACGGGGATTTATCAAGCTTCTAGAGCAGCGAGGACAATTGCGGCGGATTACGGCGCTGGTAGACCCTGATTTAGAAATTTCTGAAATTGCCAATCGCATGCTGCAGCAGGGTGGTCCGGCTCTTCTATTTGAGAATGTAAAGGGAACTGATCAGTCTGTCGCCGTCAATCTGATGGGCACGGTGGAGCGGGTTTGCTGGGCGATGAATGTGGAGCAGCCGGAAGAGCTTGAGGCACTAGGGCAAAAGCTAGCGCTACTCTATCAACCGAAGCCGCCAAAGACGCTGGCGCAGACGGTGAACTTTGGTAAGGTGCTTTTTGATGTGGTGCGCGCCAAGCCCGATCGTGACTTGTTCCCGCCCTGTCATCAGGTGGTGCTCAAGGATGAGCAGGTTGATTTGACCCAAGTTCCAATGCTGCGCGTTTATTCAGGTGATGCGGACAAAGTGATCACGCTGGGTCTGATGATTACCCGCGATCCAGAGAGCAAGATTCCTAATGTGGGTGTCTATCGGCTGCAGATTCAGTCTAAAAATACGATGACGGTGCAGTGGCTGTCGGTGCGGGGAGCCACGCGACATCTGCGGAAAGCTGCGGAGCGGGGGGAGAAGCTAGAGGTTGCGATCTCACTCGGCGTAGATCCCCTCGTGATCATGGCGGCAGCCACTCCTCTACCCATCGATTTATCAGAATGGCTATTTGCCGGACTCTACGGCGGTAAAGGCATTAACCTCTCCAAGTGTAAAACGGTGGATTTAGAAGTTCCTGCTGATGCCGAAATGATTCTTGAAGGAACGATTACCCCTGGTGACGTGGCGGTGGATGGCCCCGCAGGAGATCACATCGGTTTCTACGGCCCCGTCAATGAGAAGGCCCCGCTGATTCGCTTCAACTGCGTTACCCATCGCAAGAATCCGATCTACTTAACGGCTTTCAGCGGACGCCCACCCAAGGAAGATGCCATGATGGCCATCGCCCTCAATCGAATTTATACGCCAATCCTGCGGCAGCAGGTCACTGAGATTGTTGATTTCTTTCTACCGATGGAAGCGCTCAGCTATAAAGCTGCCATTATTTCCATCAAGAAATCCTATCCAGGGCAGGCGCGTCGAGCGGCATTAGCCTTCTGGAGCGCCCTCCCCCAGTTTTCCTACACCAAGTTTGTGATTGTCGTGGATGAGACCATTAATATCCGCGATCCGCGCGCGGTGGTGTGGGCGATCAGTTCTCAGGTTGATCCGGCGCGCGACGTCTTTATTTTGCCGGACAATCCCTTTGATAGCCTTGACTTTGCCACGGCTCAGCCTGGTTTGGGTGGCAAGATGGGGATTGATGCCACCACCAAGATCTATCCTGAGACCGACCGTGAATGGAGCGAACCCCTGACTCCAGATCCTGAGACGGCTGCGATTGTTGATCGACGCTGGGCTGAATATGGTCTGGCCGATTTGCAGCTGACTGATGTGGACCCTAACTTGTTTGGCTACGACATGAAGTGAGCTGAATACAGTGAGATGTCAAAGGCTGTGTCACAATCTTCAGCAGTCTGTACTTCTAAAAGCCGTGCTGTTTGATACCTACGATCCCGAGCAGTTTTATGACGAATACTTCTCTGCTCCAGGGCGTCCTCGCCCTGATATGGAATCGATTGTGCAGTGGCTACAGCAGCTATCGGCAGGCGATCTGGTGCAGGCCAATGCCAGGGCTGAAGAGGTTCTCGCCCAATTAGGTGCAACCTTTACCTTTGATGGCGAACCGCGTGTTTTGCCCTTTGATGTGATTCCCCGCGTGATCTCAGCAACGGAGTGGCAGCGGCTGTCGGCCGGTCTCAAGCAGCGAGTGGCGGCCCTCAATCTGTTTTGTGCCGATGTCTACGGCAAACAGCAGATCATTAATGACGGCAAAATTCCGAGAGCGGTTGTGGAGTCGGCAGAACGGTTTTTGCCGGACTGTATAGGAATGCAGCCTCGAAATGGGGTCTGGTGCCACGTGAGCGGGATTGATCTGATTTGCGATCGCAACGGCACCTGGCACGTTTTAGAAGACAACCTGCGCGTCCCCTCAGGAATCGCCTACGTGATCAAAAACCGAGAAGCCTTGACCCGAGTCCTGCCGCCACCCCAGTCTATTGGCATCGAACCCATTGCCCACTATCCTCAACAGCTACGCTCAACGCTCCTCAATCTCGCCTCAGACAGCAGTACCGCACCCAACATTGCGGTGCTCACCCCCGGCCCCATTGAGTCCGCATATTTTGAACATGCCTTTTTAGCAGAGCAGATGGGAGTGGCCCTCGTTGAACCGCAAGACCTCGTCATTGCAGATGACTCCCTCCATCGCAGAACCCCCACAGGACTGCAGCGAATTGAGATTCTCTATCGACGGCGTAACGCCGACTTCTTTGAACCACTCGATTTCGGCACCCGTCACGCCTCTGGACTCGCAGCCATCATCGAGCTGTGCCAGCAAGGACGATTAATCGTTGCCAACGCCTTTGGAACCGGCGTTGCTGACGATAAAGTGATCTATGCCTACGTCCCTGAGATGATTCGCTACTATCTGGGCGAAGACCCTCTGCTGCCCAACGTGCCCACCTATCTGTGCTGGCGAGAACAGGATCGTCAGTATGTTTTAGAACATCTCGATCAGTTAGTGATCAAACCTGCCGGTGGTGAAGGAGGCAAAGGATTGCTGATTGGTCCCCACGCTAGCTCAGCAGGGCGGGAAGAATTTGCGCAGCTTATCAAAGCTCAACCGAGAGCCTATATTGCCCAACCCACTATCTATCTATCTCGGATTCCGACCGCTGTGAATCGAACCCTAGAAGGACGACACGTTGACCTGCGGCCCTATGTTCTTCATCGTGGCGAAGACATCTATGTGCATCCGGGTGGATTGACGCGCGTTGCCCTTAAAAAAGGCTCCCTTGTTGTTAACTCAACCCAAGGTGGCGGCAGCAAAGATACCTGGGTGTTGTCCAACTCGTGAATGCCTTCCGAACTGTCCAGCTTCCAGATCTCGAAAGTTTAGAAAACTTGAAATATTAAGACAATATATTCTTTGGGCAGAAAATATTGGTGTGATGCATTGCAATTTGTCTAGGATACCCTTGCTCTCTAAAACTCTCAGACGGTTGTACCTCAAGGCTGTTTCTCCTGAGAGAAACAGCCTATGTCAAACATTGATGACATGCCCCCTAAGGATCAATTTTAAGTTGCTGCTGTGACTCAAATATCTGTGTTATATCTAGAACAGTAAAATCCGATACCATTTCGGGTTTTATTGAATAGCTCTCTACAAAATTGCGGAGTATCCCGTCTAGAGACTAAAGGCATTAGGCGTGTTGCATGAATAACCTTTATGTATCGCATGTCTCAAGGCCGTTTTTGATTGATAGCCATATTCATTGGCAGCCCATTCCTATTTCTAGCTGAACAGTTGTTAGATCAACAGATGTTTCGTCGGACGGAGCAAACCCTGATCTCTACGTGAGTCAGCTTTTCCCAAGTTTCAAGCTCTGCATCGATAGTGTCACGACCTTTGTAAGTGGATTAGTCGCTAATTGCTATGAAAATTTTTAACCACGACATCATGAACTGCACGCACCAGCAGGTGACTGGCAATTACTTGTATTCGGGGCGCGTTCTAGGCTTGACCGATCAGAATGATATTGTGCAGCTACATCCAGCGCTGAGGGGAGAGTGGCAGGCTATTGTTGGGCACTACGAACGCATTGGTCTACGCCATAGTCAGAACGTGATTTGGGATGTATCTTCAGCAGTCCGACTGGCCCATCCTCAGCTAGAGACTTCTGTTTTTTACTTCGGAGATGCAGAGAATCAAGAGAGCTACCGGAGCCAGCAGTTTCGCCAAGAGAACCAGCGCTGGCATGATGTTGTTCAGTGCATGAACAACAAAAATAACTTCATGGAGCTGGCACATCAGCTCCAGGTGACGGTGCCTAAGACCTTGTGCTTTGCTCAGAAGTCAGAGCTGAGATTGAACTCTGAGATCCCTTATCCCTGCTACGTTAAGCCATCTGTATCCGTTGATGGGATGGGAATTGTTCGTTGTGCAGACCGGCAGCAGCTTTCTCTGGCGCTATACGATATGCCAGATAATGTTTCCTTTCAAATTCAAGAAGAAGTTTTAGCGGCTTCCTTTCTTAATCTTCAGTATCGAGTCACTGAAGATGGCTTGGAGAGACACGCCGCCACCGAACAGATTTTAGACGGCTGCTCCCACAGCGGCAATCGCTACCCCACCGAATACCAGCCGTGGGATTTAGTCGAGCCAATGGCTCAGTGGATGGTTGATCAGGGGATGCAGGAGATCTTTGCTTTTGATGTCGCTGTGGTCTTTAGCTCCCGCGGTCCTCGCTACTATGCGATTGAATGCAACCCTCGCTACAACGGAGCTTCCTACCCCACGGGTGTCGCCCAGAAGCTCGATATCCAAAGCTGGATCTGTGAGACATTTACGACACCCCTTCGTGCGCTCAACGATATTGACCTGAGCGGGATTGAGTTTGATGCCCAAACCGGCGTTGGAGTCATCATCGTCAACTGGGGCAACGTCCATATGGGTAAAGTCGTCTGTCTCCTTGCAGGCTCCCATACTCAACAAGATCAGCTACGCACAACTTTAAAGCAGCGTCTGATGGGGACTCAGCTCCAGGAATCCACTTTGCCGCCTTCTTTTCATCCATTAGAGTCGATTTCGAATGTGGGTCAGGCATGGAATTAGGCATTACGCCTGGATATAAGTAGTCCTGACGTAGCTAGAAACAAAGCTAGAATCTCAAGTTATCTTCTCTAGACAATGAGTTGGTGCTAGGTTGGGTGCTGGTTTAAGATAAACCATTGCCCCTTCTGGTCTTCGCAATGTCAAATTCCTATTCCCTGATGGTTCACGGTGGGGCGGGTGCACTACAGCACATTAAGCGTGAGGGGAATGAGGCTGAATTTGAGCGCAGCATTTGCGGGATTTTAGAGCAGGGGCGAAAAATTCTTGAGCAAGAAGGAACGGCCTTAGATGCGGTTGAATATTGTGCAGCCCTGCTAGAGGACGATCCCCTCTATAATGCCGGTCGAGGTTCGGTTCTCAATGAGTATGGTGAAGTCGAAATGGATGCGGCTCTCATGAATGGTGTAGATCTATCCGCCGGAGCCGTGGCCAGTATTAAGGGCATCAAAAACCCTATTTCACTTGCTCGTCAAGTCATAGAACATAGCGAACATGTCATGTTAGCTGGGCACGGAGCCATGAAATTCGCTGAGTTTCATAATATCAAGTTTTGGCCTGAGCACTATTTCATAACAGATGCTCGCGTTCGTCAGCTAAAAGAGGCTCAAAAGTTAGGACGGATGGTTCTTGACCATGAAGACACCGAAGAGCCCCAGGAGAAGTTCGGTACGATTGGTGTTGTTGCTAGAGATCTTGAAGGCAACCTAGCCGCAGGTACATCCACTGGTGGCATTGTGAACAAGCGATGGGGACGGGTGGGGGATACGCCGGTGATCGGAGCGGGTGTTTTCGCCGATAACACAACCTGTGCTGTTTCCGCGACCGGCTATGGAGAACAGTTTCTGCGGACTGTACTGGCGAAGACAATTGCAGATTTGATTGATTTCCAGGGGCTTAATGCCCACGATGCTGCTGCAGCAGGAATTGGGTACCTCGTTTCTAAGGTCAATGGTTTAGGCGGCGTGATCGTTATTGATCGTCAGGGGCGATGTGCTGCACGGCATTCTACTTCCGGTATGATTTATGGCTGGATTGAACAATCTGGCGAGACGTTCCACAAGCTAGCATCACCGGCATGATCTTGCCCTAAGCCCGTAGATGTTTGCCGTTATTTTGAATGTCGAGTAATCATGGTCATATCCTGCATCTCTAGGGTTGGTGGTGTAACGACCTCCTGATGTGGAACCGCAACCGGTTGGGGGACAGGTACGCTGGCTGCGACAGGCAAATTGGAGGCCAACTGCAGCAGCTCCTCTAGTTTTTTAAGCGTCAGGAAAAGTTTGTCTTGGCGCAGCGTTGTGTCTCGGAAGGCGCGTGACACTAAATTGAGATGAACAACTACACCGGCTACGTTGTCTAGAAGATTCGGCTCACGGAAGGCTGGCAAAAAGTCAATGCACCCGAGGGCCGTCATTTGCTGGCGTTCTTCGAGAGCAATCTGACGCTGGGTGCTATCGAACAGTAGAATCGCTAGGTCGGGATGGTGCTCCTGACTCCAGCGGCAGAATGAAGCCAAGCTACCGCTATAGGCCTGTACGTCAATGATGAGAATCTTAGGAAGCTTCTGAGTTTTGACTCGATGTTCAATGTCGTGTCTGAGATTTGTTGCTCCAGTTTCCCAGCGCAGTGATAGATTTTGGGAGAGCAAAAGTTCCTGCCAAATTTTGCCCTGCAGTGATGATTGGTGCAGCATAACAATGTCTGCTCTATCCATTGCTGCAACATCTGCAGGATAGAACAGGCTCTGTTCGAAAAACAGTTCGGTTTGGCCGAGGTGAATGCGATCGCCGTGCTTAAGCAAGACGGGTTTGGAGACCGGCTGTTGATTGACGGTTGATCCGTTCCGGCTACCCAAATCGACGAGGAAGAAATGCCGACCCTGTAAAACTTCAATCCTGGCATGATGCCTGGAGATACTGTTGTCTAATAGTTGAATAAGGCTAGAGGGATGGCGGCCCAGAGTCCAGCTTGTCTGAGCGAGAAGCTGCAGCCGCTTGATACCAGTGGGTGCGCTTATTAGGAGTTGAGGGGTTGTATCAGCAGTCACGTTAGCTTCGAAAACTTGGATAAAGGCTTCGAGCTTAGTATGGGCAATCTGCTGTCAAAAATGAACTTCTCCTGAGAATTGAGGTGAACTTGTCTTAACGACTTTCCGTCAATGGTTTGTCAAGGACAGCTGTAGTTGCTTTCATTAGGGCCAAACGAAATCAACAAAATAAATAAGCAGGAAGGACTAAAGATTTGATTGCAACGGGTGGTTGATACTCTAGTTCGTATGGCAGCTACACAGATGTAGAGGGGAATGTTTTCTTGAACTCATCGATCAAGTCGTCCATCTCTTCTAAAGCTTGGTTTACGTCAATTCTGAGGGTCCCCAGATCGGGTTGTTCTAACAGTTTGACCAACATGTCGCGCTTGGATTCGATGAACACAATTCGCTCTTGCATGAGTATGGGATCCACTAAAATGCCTCGTGTTGATTAAAAGACCACAGGTAATTGTAACAATATGAGTCCGTCAGGCGCTGGATATCGTACGTCGATGGGGGAAGTATCGTGCGTTCACTACGGGGATGAAAATTTAAGCTAAGCTAGCAACTAAGCTTTTGTCGTCAATTATGGTTACAGACTGTGCTCTATCGATCAACACTTATTCCTTTGATGATCTGTCTTGGGCTAGGCAGTGCAGTCTCACCAGCTATCGGTCAGGCTATCGTTCCGCGGACTATTTCGGTTGATGCACAGTCTCTCGAAAAGACTGGACAGGATCTGCTCAAGGAAGCTGTTTATCTGACGCAGTTCCAACAGTTTGAGTCGGCTCTCTCAAGGGCGCAGCTCGCGGCGCAGTTGAACCCTAAGGCACCTGAAGGCTGGGCCTTGTTGGGAGGGCTGTATCTTAATCTTGAGCAGTCAGAGAAGGGCATCTCGGCTCTCAATAAATCTCTGGCTCTGGATGACTCGAACCCAGGCGTGCTGTTTAGCTTGGGGTCTGCTTATTTTAGTCAAGCAGATTATCCTGCTGCGGCTGATTCGCTCAAGTCTGGTCTGAAGCTGAAGCCAGATCAGCTGGAGCCGCTATTCGATTTGGGTAATACCTACTATAAGCTCGAGCAGTTTGATGATGCGATCGCAACCTACCAAAAGGCCATCGCGCAGAACGAGAAGTTTTGGCCCGCCTTGAATAACATTGGCTTGGTTCAATATGAATCAGGCGAGGTTAAAGAAGCCATGCGTCAGTGGCAGAAAGCGACTGAAATCGATGAAAAAACTGGTGAGCCGCTGTTGGCACTGGCCGTAGCTCACTATAAGCAGGGTAATCAAGATCAGGCGCTCACGCTGGCTCAGAAAGCTCTAGAGATGGACAGTCGCTATGGTGACGTTGATTTCTTGGTTGAAAATCTATGGGGTGAGCGCTTGGTTGAAGATACCAAGATGGTGTTCAAGCTCCCTAAAATTCGAGAGACCATTGCCCAGCTCGCCTCTGATGCTGGTCAGAGTCCGGCGGGTGACCTCGAGGTAGAAGAACCTGAGACGCTCAGTAAACCTGAAGCGCAGTAGCGCTTGGCAGATGGGGGCAGGCCCCACGTCCGAACTAATCGTAGGTGTCAGTTAAGTGGATGACGGGTCCGGTGATCTCTAACTCGCCAGCCCTTTGGGCGAACGGCTCACAGGTCTTAAGCGGCCCAAGCTTCAGCATTCGCACCGTTGAAGATCGGGACCTTTTAAGAGTCGCGCAGCTTCTCTGCGAAAGCTTTTATCCCCCCACCAGCTACTGGCACTGGGCACTGCCTGTGTTGCGAGTTGGCATTTATCAAGACTTGCGGACGCGATTCATCACGCAATCCCCAAAGCACGCCTGTTTTATTGCCGTAAAGACGGGGCCGGGAGACCCGTCAGCACAGAACAACATTATTGGAACGGTGGAAGTTACATTGCGATCGCTCTGGTTGCTCCGCCAGCCGGTGCCCTATATTTCTAACTTAGCTGTTGCTCCTAACCACCGTCGTCGGGGAGTCGCCCAACACTTGCTATTGGCCTGTGAACAAGCCGCGACGGCTTGGCAGACCCACTTTCTCTATCTCAATGTGCTGGAGACTAACATTGCTGCGCAGCAACTGTATACGAAGGCTCAATATTGTCGTTCTGAGCAGCAAGGTCTTTGGCCCCGTCTTAGACGTTCCAAGCGCATATTGTTACGTAAACATCTATCCACTGTGACGGAAACAGGCTATCGGCCTTAGCGTGAATATCGCCCCATCAATTCACCCGTGGCGATGATATGCTCCTTCGCGGCTAATAAAACTTTGTTCTTCTTGGCTCCCGGCTCTATCTCGATTTTCTGGTCGAGAGCATAGATCTTAAAGAAGTACCGATGCGTTCCTGAGGGTGGACAGGGGCCCCGGTAGCCAATCTTTCCAAAACTATTTTTGCCTTGAACACTTTGCTGAGGGCCTTGGGTAACGGGGGTAACACCACCAGGAAGCTGCAGCGTTTGAGGAGAAAGATCATAAAGAACCCAGTGGACAAACGTCCCACCCGGCGCATCTGGATCATCCGCAATCAAGATCAGGCTCTGAGCCTCTGACGGTACAGCATCCCAGCTCAACGGTGGAGAGCGATCCTCTCCATCACAGGTATATTCTGAGGGGATTGACGTGTCGGCAGCAAACGCCGAACTTTGAAGCTGAATCGTCGGTTCTAATTTTGGAAGCTCGGCGTCTACATCGTTTGTTCTACAGGCAGTCAGGGCTATAAATATAAGGCCCACTACACTCAAATTTAGAACTATTCTTGGTGAAAGCTGTAAGACTTGCATCTCCCACTCCTAAGCCCCCAGAGGTCAACACCCACAGTAACCGATCAGGGCACCCTCGAAATGAGTGAGAGAACTACAAAAGACTAAGTCACGCTAGAGCGATCCAGCTTAAACAGCAGCAATCTCAGCAGCAACGTCAGTGGAATGGCAGCAAAAGCAGCTAGGGCCGTTGCGATGCCGGTCAGATTCGCAATGAGTAACTGCGTTGCACACAGAAACAAAATGCTAAATATCAGCGAGTAAATGACACCCAGGCTAGTTGTGTTGAGTTTTCGTAGTTCGCGGTTCGCCTCAACTGAGCTAACGCGCATCTTGATATCGCCCTGCTCTAGCCTATTGAGCGATACCTCGACGCGCTGGGGGAGGCTCAGGCTTGTATTAGTGAACTCTGCTGCTTGACGGCCAAATTGGCCCAGCAGATTATTGGGAGCCGCTCCGCCAGAATCCTGAGCCATAATCTCTTCAGCAAAGGGCGTTGCGACATCCATAAAATTGAAGTCTGGGTCAAGAAATTTACCCAGGGCCTCTAACGCTGATAAAGACCGCAGAACAAAGGTAAAAGCTGCCGGGAACCGGAAGGGCTGGTCGTAGGTTAGCTCGTATAAATCATCATTGATTGCAGCCATTGAGATCTCGCCATGATCTGAGAAGGCCCGATCAAAATAAGAGTCGAGCATGTACTGCACTGAGCGGCGCACTGGACCGAGATCAGAGTCTGGTGCCAACGCTCCGAGTTCCACCATCGCCTGCACCACCAAGCTGGCATCGTTTTGCAAGATCCCCCGGAAGTTGAGCAGTAGCCGATCCTTTGTTTCAGGCGGGAGTTGACCCATCATCCCGAAGTCATAGAAAATCAGCGCCCCGTCGGGATTAACTGCGATGTTGCCGGGGTGGGGATCGGCATGAAAAAAGCCGTGATGAAGGATTTGACTCAGGTAGGAACGGGCACCTAATTGTGCGATCGCAACTCGATCAATCCCGGCTGCACCCAAGGCATCAACATCATTGACCTTGATGCCTGGAAGATATTCCATCGTCAGAAGGCGGGTCGTTGTATAGCGCCAGTGAACCCGGGGCACAATCACATCGGTCTGACCCTTGAAGTTACGGCGAAATAGATTCGCATTCCGGCCTTCATTCAGATAATCTAGCTCCCCCCATAGATTTTGATGGCATTCTTCGTATATTCCTAGCCAATCTCGCCCGTCTTGTCCCCAAGGCGTACGATACTGCACAAATTCAGCAAACCCCCTCATAATACCGAGATCAATACTGAACAACTGCTTCAAGCCGGGGCGCTGCACCTTGACCGCCACCTCCTCTCCAGAATGAAGCTGGCCGTGGTGAACCTGTCCCAAGCTTGCAGAGGCAATGGGAACAGGGCTGAAGCTTTCGAACGTAGCTGCAACAGAGTCCCCCAGCTCCTGCTCAATAATCTCAGTCACCTGCTCATACCCAAAAGCTGGCACCTGATCCTGGAGCTTTGAGAGTTCCTCAATGTACTCGGTGGGAAAGAGATCTGCACGAGTGGAAAAGAACTGGCCAACCTTGATAAAAGTTGGGCCTAGATGCAGCAAACTCTCTCGAATCCATACGGCCCGCTGACGACGACGTAAGGCCTGGGCCTCTGGTGTGGCTTGACGAGAGGGATAACTCCAGTCCTGTTGATCCGTCCAGAGATAGGCTAAAAATTGCACCCCAATACGGCCGATTTCAATCAGGCGTCCCCAATGACTGTAAGTGCCTTGAGCCCATCGATAAGAGTCATAGGGCTGGGTAGACTCGGCAGGAAGATTGGGATTTGCTCTAGGCGGTTGATTGGCTGTAGGAAGAGCAGGATTGGCAACAGCAGAGAGGGGAGAGTCAGCGGATTTCAAACAGATATCTCCAAAAGTTGGATTTATCTCACGACTATCGAGCTAGACATGAGAAATAGTTATATTAATATTTATATATGATATGTGATGGGTTCCCGTTCCGTATCAATCTTCCGATTGATCATGGCTGTCAGAAGCACTTTCATCCCTGGCTAGCCTGAGGTGGCTCTTAAATTCAGTACGGCTCTAAGCTAGAAAACGATCTAAAGCAGCCTTAAGTTCTTGAATCTCAACTTCCATATCACCTTCTTGGGCCGAACGGACGATGCACTCGGTCAGGTGTTCGTCAAGGATAATCCGCGCAACCCGATCGAGCCCACCCCGCACTGCCGCAATCTGGACCAATACATCAGGGCAAGAGCGACTCTCTTGCACCATTGACTTGATGCCTCGGACATGGCCCTCAATGCGCGATAACCGATTAACAATGGAGCGCAGCGTGTCAGGATTATGCACATGAACATGGTCAGTATGCGAATCGGAAACCTGCTCGGCAGGGGATTGACCGTTAGAAGTTGACATTACAGTTCAAGAAAAAGAGATAAGTTGATTCGCCATTGTCTCTATCCTAGCTAGAATTTGCCAGAGATCTCTAGAATGCTGATTGAACAACAAACGCATCACCAGCCAGCTACCGAGATCGGGGCTCCCCTGATCATTTGTCCGGGATTCCATGATCGGTCTTGGACAGAGGCTTTTTTGCACAACGTTAGCTTCCCAGAGACTCACCCCATCTGGCTATTCCCCACAGATAAGTATCCAGCCTGTTCAGGGATTCATCTTTTGGAATTTGTGCAAAGTTGCATGGGGGATGACGGTCGCCAAAAGCCAGGTGCAGTCTCTTCCTATAGTCCCCCTATTTTGATTGGCTTTAGTGCGGGAGTTGTAGGGGCAATGCAGGCGGCCTGGGCTTGGCAGCAGCTAGGCGGACAGATTGCCGCAATCTTAGCCATTGACGGGTGGGGTGTGCCCTTGGTCAGTGAAATTCCCTGCTATCGACTCAGCCATGACTTCTTTACGCACTGGAGCTCTGCCCTTTTGGGATCGGGGCATGACAGTTTTTATGCTGTTCCAGAGGTGACCCACGCAGACCTGTGGCAAAATCCACAGCGGGTTGAGGGCCGGTGGATTAGCCGGAATCGAGATTCTGAACCTCAATCATCAACTGCTGCCGCCTTTATCCAGAAAATTGTGCGTCGCCACGAGACTCTTGCCCCTGTAAAAACTATGGAATGATCTCCGTTACGACGTTCCCGCCACTAATTTGAATCATCTGCTCTTGAATTTTGCCAACTGCTTTAGGCCCCTGCAGAGTCAATGCAGGTGAACTTTGGGTATATCGAACCTTGCCCCGAGCATTAATTCGCTGAGTTAATAGCTGCCACACAAGCTGCTCTGTCTTAAGACGAGACCGATCTCTCAATCCTGTCGCTTCCACTTGGCCATTGAACTGGACCGTCTGTCGTTGCTGGTCAAACTGTCCTCGGTTCGCAATGACCTTGACGCCTTGTTGGCGGTGGCGCACTTCAAGCAACTGTTCACTGCTGATGAGCTGGCGTTCAAGATCCCAAACAACTTGTCTGCTGGTTAGTTCGATGGGGGGTGTCGATAGCTTGATCTGAGCTGGGTTCTGCAGCGTGACAATCTGACGCTTCAAGTTCATGCGAGCGTTGCCTGCCAACGCCTGATTTCCTTTACCCGTATCTCTTAACTGCTCAATCTCAACCCTCGGCGTGGTGGAATCTGCTTTGCCTGCCCCTGCTTGCAGGAATTGCTGATCGACTTGCCACATAAGCTGATCTGTTTTTAATCGAAATTTAGCGGGACGAGTCTCTGCTGTCACCTTCCCTCTGGCCCGTATCCGTTGGGTTCGAGATGAAGCCTGTAACCGCTGCGCCCACAACTGAAGCTGTGGATGCGTTACCCTCCAGCCTGACGTGGCCTGCAGCAATCCTAAATCAGCTTGCCATTCTAAACGAGGCCCCTTAAACACAAGATCGCTTTGTAGTTCTGTGGCGACGATTTGCCCCTTCAAACTTATCATCTGGCCAAATTGTTTCACTTCTCCGCGATCTGCGGTGATTTTGAAAACAGGCTGCCCTTGCTCATAAAGCTGCCCGTCTAAACCCTGAACGTGGGCAACGGACAGATCTTCTCCATATGTTACTTTCTCTGCCTGCAGCTTCCACAGAAGCTGTCCTTGATCGTTGGTTTGCTTTAGGGTTACTTGTGCTAGCTCAGAACCACCTTCAACCTTAGGTTTCACGGTTTCTGAGCTGGGTGGGGACGAACGACTGGCACAGGCCACGAAGGTCAGACTTAAAAGGCAAAGTACAAGTAGCTGGCTTAATGGGCGGAGACTACGCCGCTGACTTGTCAGAGTATAGTGAGCGTCTTGTCGGTAGAACGGATCCTTGCTTTGGTGGGATAAACGCCACATTACAAAGCCGTCACTCGATCGCAGCACTCGCTTCTTTGCTCGCTTCATCTGCTACCCCAACGTTAGAGAGAGGTCGGTAGCTGTAGCCAGAGCGAGGGGCTTTCTGAATCTGCTCTTTAATAATGTCGAGATCAATATACCGATCCGAAACGTTAATCAGGCTATCGCTCGTCATTGAACGAAGGCTCACGACCTCTACTCGAATGCCCTGATAGCTTATGGCATTAACGGCATAGGCTAAGTCACCATCACCGCTGACTAAAATAGCGGTGTCGTAGCTGCCGACTAAAGACATCATGTCTACGGCTATCTCGACGTCAAGGTTCGCTTTCTTAGAGCCGTCGGGTAGCTGTACCAGCTCCTTTGTGATCACCCGATAGCCATTGCGCCGCATCCAGAGCAAAAAGCCCTGCTGCTTTTCATTGGTGGGATCAACACCTGTATAAAAAAATGAACGCAGCAATCGAGAACCAGCCGTCAAGCGACACAGCATCTTTGTGTAGTCGATTTCAATGCCTAGCTGTAGAGCTGCATAAAAAAGATTTGAGCCATCAATAAAAATTGCGACTCGTCCCCGATTCTCTAGAACCTGCTCAGGAGAGAAGAGCGGTTGATTTTCATTATCAGCGTTCATCATGAAGTATGTAGAGCCTCGGTGAGTTACTAAAGGGGGATGTTATTGAGAAAATACTTCAGGGGCAATAGCGATAAGCTAGCTTACTGCGCGATAGGTTTAGAAGGGGCTGTGCTAGGGAGTCGGCTCAGAGAGAGCAGGCAGCTTCTGGAAAACAGGTTGTGGACACTCAAGCTGTTGTTGGCTGGGCAGCAACCCCCAGCGGATGTGATTTAGGTCGATGGCTTGGTCCTCGGTTAAGTCACTGAAGTCGACATTAAAACCTAACTGCCGGTAGACCCTGTTACTCAATGCGGGAGTAATCGGAGAGAGTATATATACTGATAGTCTAACTGATTCTAAAACTGTGTAAAGGATTTGCCCTACTAATTCATCTTCTCCCTGCTTGTGAAGTGACCAGGGTGCCTGCTCGCTAATAAACTTATTCCCGGTTTGAACGAGAGACAGAGCGATCTCACAGGCTTGACTAAACTTCAGAGACTCGTAGGCTTCTGCTGCTCGTTCTCCTGCCGTCTGTGCTGTTTTAACGAACTCAAATTTAGTTAATTGGTCTCGATCAACCTGGGGGACTTTGCCATCGCAGTACTTCACGGACATATTAAGCGTGCGATTGAGTAGGTTCCCGAGATCATCTGCAAGATCGGCATTCAGAATGTTGATAAACCGTTCTTCGTTAAAGTCGCCATCACGACCAAACTCAATTCCCTTCAAAAAGTAGTAGCGCACGGCATCAACGCCGTACTGGTTGACTAATGCTACGGGATCTAGGGTGTTGCCTAAGCTCTTGCCCATCTTTTGCCCATCTTTTGTCAAGAAGCCATGACCAAATACTCGGTCGGGTAGTGGTAGAGTCGCGGCCATTAACATGGCGGGCCAGTAAACCGCGTGAAATCGAAGAATGTCTTTGCCAATTATGTGAACGTTGATCGGCCACCAATGCTTGAGGGCGTTGGCTAGCGTGGGTTCGTCTTCTGGCTCTAGCAGGGCTGTGATATACCCCAAGAGTGCATCAAACCACACGTAGAGCGTATGGCTCGGGTCTGTGGGGACCGGGAAGCCCCAGTCTAAGTTGACCCGTGAAATTGAGAAATCCTGTAAGCCCTGATTCACAAAGCTCAGAACTTCGTTGCGGCGCATCTCCGGCTGGATGAATTCTGGGTGCTGGTTGTAAAAATCAATTAGTGCCTGTTGGTACTTTGAGAGCCGAAAGAAATAGTTTTGCTCATCTCGCCATTCCACTGCCTGATTGCTGTGAATGGGGCAGTGTTTCTCGGGTAAGAGGTCACGTTCTTCTTTAAATTCTTCGCAGCCAACGCAGTACCAGCCTTGCTGATGACCTAGATAAATATCACCCTGATCCCATACTTTTTGGAAGAACTCGGCAACGATGGCGGCATGGCGTGGATCTGTGGTCCGGCTAAAGCGCTGGTACTGGATTTGGAGATGCTGCCAAAGATCGACAAAGCCTGTAACGACTTCGTCGCAGTGCTCTTGAGGCGCCTTCCCCCGCTGTTCTGCGGTTCTCTGGATTTTCTGGCCGTGCTCGTCGGTTCCTGTGATCAAAAGAACGTCAGATCCCCGGAGTCGCTGCCATCGGGCCAGGGCGTCTGCCGCCATTGTGGTATAGGCGCTCCCAATATGAGGTCGATCGTTGACATAGTAGAGAGGAGTTGTCAGCGCAAAGCGGCGCTGGGAGCCAGCAGTCATAGCAGATCCGTGCAGTGTAAAAGGCCTATGGTTTTTGTATGATACACGAGGGGTTTGCTTCTCTTGGTTGTGAGGAGGATCTCTACTGAGTTTGAAAGTGCTGTGAATCTGGGAAATAACCTTAAGCCCTTTCTGAGAGGTTGCTGAGCTGAGTCGAGTTAAATTACGCTGGAGATAGAGGAGCATGGACTACAACAGACCTGCACCCGTCCTGATTTCACTTAAACGCTACCCGCATCGCATGAAACCAGCATCAGGTAACAATAAATTGGTTAAACGGTTGTCAGCTTTTATGCTGGGACTGTTGTTGACGCAGGGCCTTCCTGTACTGGCTCAGGCGAAGAAGGAGCCGCCTTCTTATAGTGACTTTCTTCGACAGGTCGAAGCGGGTCAGGTCGAAAAGGTCGATCTTTATGAAAAGCAACGCGTTGCTAAGTTTCGCCTCAAAGACCAGTCTAAGGATTCTCCAGAGCAGGAGGTACGCCTGTTTGGCCAAAACGAGTATCTTGACTCTCAATTCGCTAAGACGCTGCGCGCGAACGATGTCAATCTAAACGTTTTTCCTAATCAAGGTGAAAACCCCCTACCCGGTATTCTGCTTCAGGTTTTTATTGGTTTTTTACTGGTTGTTTTACTGCTTTCTTTCTTGCGCCGTGCGGCTAGCAATACCTCTAGCGGTCCGGGTCAGATTCTGAATTTTGGCAAGTCTAAGGCTCGGTTCCATATGGAATCGGAGACGGGTATTAACTTTGCCGATGTTGCGGGTATTGAAGAGGCAAAGGAGGAGCTGCAGGAGGTTGTGACCTTCTTGAAGCAGCCGGAGCGGTTTACGGCTGTGGGCGCTAGAATTCCACGCGGTGTTCTGCTGATTGGTCCGCCGGGAACTGGAAAGACGCTTTTGGCTAGGGCTGTCTCGGGTGAAGCGGGGGTGCCTTTCTTCAGCATCTCTGGTTCTGAATTTGTGGAAATGTTTGTGGGCGTGGGTGCATCGCGCGTCCGAGATCTGTTTAAGAAGGCGAAGGAAAGTGCGCCTTGTCTTGTATTTATTGATGAAATTGATGCTGTTGGTCGCCAGAGGGGTGCGGGTATTGGCGGCGGAAATGATGAGCGAGAACAGACGCTTAATCAGTTGCTCACGGAGATGGATGGTTTTGAAGGGAACAGCGGCGTGATTATCATTGCGGCGACGAACCGACCTGATGTCTTGGATTCGGCTTTGCTGCGTCCGGGTCGTTTTGACCGACAGGTGATGGTTGATTTGCCCAGCTATAAGGGGCGCCTGGGGATTTTGGAGGTTCATGCCCGCGACAAGAAGCTCTCTGATGATGTGGCGCTTGATTCTGTGGCCCGTCGAACGCCTGGTTTTTCTGGGGCGGCTTTAGCTAATGTGCTGAATGAGGCGGCGATTCTGACGGCCAGACGTCGGAAGGAGTCGATTGGCGATTTGGAGGTTGATGATGCCATTGATCGGGTCACGATTGGTTTGGCGATGACGCCTCATTTAGACAGCAAGAAAAAGTGGCTGATTGCCTATCATGAGGTGGGGCATGCGCTGTTGGCAACGCTACTGAAGGATGCGGACCCGTTAAATAAGGTCACAATTTTGCCTCGTTCGGGGGGCGTGGGTGGATTCTCTCAGCAGGTTTACAACGAAGACCGTGTTTTCCAGAGTCGAGCCTGGTTTTTTGATCGGATCACAATGGCTTTAGGAGGCCGAGCTGCGGAGGTTGAGATCTTTGGCGACGCTGAGGTGACGTCTGGGGCCAGTAGCGATCTAGAGTATGTGGCGAACTTGGCCCGCAGTATGGTGACGCGCTTGGGTATGTCTGATTTGGGTCATGTGGCGCTGGAAAGTGAACGAAATGATGATGTATTCCTTGGGCAGGGCTGGTCAAATCGTCCTGAGTATTCTGAGGATATTGCGGTTCAGATTGATCGGCAGGTTCGGGAAATTGTGCTGCACTGCTATGGTCAGGCGCGGCGTCTGATTCGAGAGAATCGAGAGCTGGTGGACAAGTTGGTGGAAATGCTTTTGGAAAGAGAAACGGTCGAGGGTGAAGAGTTCCGGCAGCTTGCGATCGCATATGGTCAAGACCTCTCGAAAAAGCCTCCGGTCCCCGAAAAGCGACCCGCTATCTCTGCGGCGGCCTCCGTCCTTTCTCCGCCTTCACTGTTGTCCTGAGCTATTTGATCTTGGAGACCCATTATTTTCTGGTGGCCCACGGCAGTCGGGATTTGCGATCGCAACAATCCTTCCAGCAGCTCACAGCCCTGTTCACACAAGCTGCAGCTCACCGAGGGATCAAGCCAGAGCAGATTCACTCCGGCACCCTAGAGCTGGGTCTCCCGTTAGAAGAGCGCCTTCAACAGCTAGGTCAGTCGCTAGCAGAACCGGCAACAGTCGAGATTCTGCCGCTCTTTTTGCTGCCTGGAACCCACGTCATGTCGGATATTCCTGAAGCTATCGCTGTCGCCCAACAACAGGTGCCGCAGGTTCATTTCAATTTGCGGCCACATCTAGGCTCGCATCCTGGCATTTTGGAACTGCTGCGAGCTCGCATCTCCACGAGACATCCCTGGATTCTAGTTGCCCACGGTAGCCGCTACCCTGGCGGTAACGCAGTCGTTGAAGAGCTGGCAACAGCATTGGACGTCAAACCTGCTTACTGGTCGGTGGAACCTAGCTTGGAAGACAGCCTCCGCCCTATTGTGGAGCAAGGACATCGAAACGTTGGCGTACTGCCCTACTTCCTGTTCTCTGGCAAAATCACCGATGCGATTGCTGAGCAAATTAATCAGCTAAAGTATAGATTCGGTCAACTTAACTTGGCCTTAAGCTCTCCCTTAGACCCTAGCCCTGCCCTAGCGCAGTTACTCATTGATTTAACTTAAGCAGCCTGCTTCGATTGGTGATACCTGCGATGTCTTCCGAAACTCAAAAGTCCTGCGTGGGCAAGGTGTACCTTGTTGGTGCAGGCCCTGGTGATCCAGGCTTAATGACCCTGAAAGGCAAAACACTGCTCGAGTCGGCTGATGTTGTGATTTACGATGCCCTCGTTAGCCCTGAGGTTCTAGCGATGATCGCATCTCGGACCGAGAAGATTCATGCTGGCAAACGTCGAGGCCACCATTCTTTACTGCAGGCGGAAACAACAGCCCTCATGATTGAGAAGGCCCAAACCCATGCTGTTGTCGTCCGTCTCAAAGGTGGCGACCCCTTTATTTTTGGGCGCGGTGGTGAAGAGATGATCGACCTTTTAAATGCGGGTGTTCCGGTCGAAATTGTTCCAGGCATTACCTCTGGTATTGCTGCTCCCGCCTACGCAGGGATTCCGCTTACCCATCGAAATTGCAGCTCTTCAGTGACGTTCGTGACCGGCCACGAGCAGTCTGGTAAATATCGCCCTCAAGTCAACTGGCGAGCCATTGCTCAAGGCTCAGAAACCATCGTGGTCTACATGGGAGTCCACAACTTACCCCATATTCTTCAAGAACTACAGTTGGGCGGACGAGAGCCTGAAACGCCAATCGCCCTGGTGCGTTGGGGGACTCGTCCTGAACAAGATCAGATTGTGGGGATTCTGGAAACGATTGAAGCCCAGATGATAGAGGCCGACTTTACAGCGCCTGCGATCGCAGTCATCGGTAACGTCGTTCATCTTCATCAAATTTTGGCGGACTGCCGTCCTCAGTCATTGGAAATCCATTCATCCTCCTCCCCAGCTTAATCTATTAGATTTGTCCGTTACGTTTTCTGGCAGGATGGCAGGGGTCCTAAACCCTCAGAGAACACTTAGGGAACATTAATCGGTACGATATAGGTAGCGCTGACTACACCTGCCACCCAATTGGGGAGAACACAATATGGATCTGGTTACCCTCCAGGGCACCCTCGACAACGTTTCCTTTGCGATCCTATTTGCCACCATGCTGATCTACTGGATAGGCGCAGCCTTTCCTAAGATTCCGGCTTTACCCGCTTTAGGAACTGCGGGCATGGCAATTGCAAACCTCTGTATGGCCTGTTTGCTAGGGGCTAGATGGGCTGAGGCGGGATACTTTCCGATCAGCAACCTTTATGAGTCTTTGTTCTTTTTAGCTTGGGGTGTCACAGGTGTTCACCTCGTGGCGGAATACCTCAGCCGCAGTCGTCTAGTGGGTGTTGCCACCGCCCCCGTTGCCATGGCCATTACAGCCTTTGCCGCTTTGACCCTACCGACTGAGATGCAGGCGTCGGCTCCCTTGGTTCCAGCTTTGAAATCAAATTGGCTGATGATGCACGTCAGCGTGATGATGATTAGCTACTCTGCGCTGATGGTGGGATCGCTCATGGCGATCGCATTCCTTGCTATTACCTGGGGGCAACCCATTGAACTCAAGGGCAGCTCCGTGGGTACGGGTGGCTTCCGAGAGCGACTCCAGAAAGCCAGTACAGTTCAGCAGCCATTGGCCGCAACCTCAGGGCAGGGCGGCACTGCTGTTTTAGAGAAAGTTGAAGCACCCGTTGCCTCTCTGTCGATGAAGCGTTTGAGTCTGGCTGAGACCCTAGACAACCTTAGCTATCGCATTATTGGCCTAGGATTTCCCCTATTGACCGTAGGCATTATTGCCGGTGCGGTGTGGGCCAACGAAGCCTGGGGTGCGCCCTGGAGCTGGGATCCGAAGGAGACCTGGGCGTTGATTACTTGGCTGGTGTTTGCCGCTTATCTTCATGCTCGGATTACGAAGGGTTGGCAGGGCCGCAAACCGGCGTTGCTTGCGACTGCGGGTTTTGCCGTGGTCTGGGTCTGCTATTTGGGCGTTAATTTATTGGGCAAAGGCTTACACAGCTACGGCTGGTTCTTTTAATGCTCGTGAGTGTGAAAGGATTTGTCCTGGACTCTGCTTCATGCCCGGCTACAGCGAACGCTTAAACAGCGATTGCTACTGCCCTTAAATCATCGTATTTTGATCGCGTTCTCTGGGGGGCAGGATTCTTTCTGTCTGCTGAGACTCCTGCTTGATCTTCAGGACAGATGGGAATGGGATTTGGCGGTGGCGCACTGTGATCATCGCTGGCCTCCAGACTCTACGGCCAATGCTCGGTATGTGGCCGACCTCGTGCGGCGGTGGAATCTACCTTTCTTTGGACGGACGGCACCTTCTGTACTCAAGGGAGAAGCTGAGGGACGGGAATGGCGCTATCAGGAGATGGCTGAGATTGCTCAGCAGCAGGATTTTCATGCTGTGGTAACGGCTCATACTGCGAGCGATCGTACTGAAACCCTTCTCTACAATCTGGTGCGCGGCAGTGGCGCAGATGGCCTACAGGCTCTCACCTGGCAGCGTCCACTATCGGGAGAGAGAAAACTGGTGCGCCCGCTGCTAAACGTGACTCGTGCGGAGACCGGCCAGTTTTGCCGAGACATAGGGCTACCTGTCTGGCAAGATCCGATGAATCAAGACTTGCACTATCGGCGCAACCGCATCCGTCAAGGCGTTTTGCCTTACCTGCGAGAACATTTTAATCCGAAGGTGGATACGGCCATTGCCCAAACGGCGGAGCTATTGCAGGCTGATGTTGCTTATTTAGAAACGTCTGCAGCGGCGCTGCTAAAAGCAGCCACGGTCACAGAGGCTGAACAGGTACAGCACGACGATCAGCAGATGCTGGCTCGCTTAGACCGAACGGTGCTTGAGACTGCACCTTTAGCGCTCCAGCGGCGTGCTATTCGCCAGTTTCTGCACAGGCACCTAGATATCGCTCCTAATTTCGAGCAAGTGGAGAAAGTTGTGGTTTTGATCTCAGCGCCCAATCGATCTCGAACCGACCCCTTAATTGCCGGGACTGTTGCTCAAGTTTGGCAGTCTTGGCTGTGCTTATGTCACTTGGATGATTTCTAGATGGATTGGTGAAGTGTCAGAGCTGATAGGCTGAAAGCTGGAAACGTGGTTCTATCACCCATGAACTTTAATATTCCAAAGATTGTTGAGCGATATCGTCAGGGCTTTTTTTTGATGGCTGACGATGACTCTCTGGGATGGTATACCAGCGTGCAGCGAACGCTGATCCCATTGGATGATCGCTTTCGCTATCCGCGATCTTTGCAGCGGGTGCTGAATCAGAATCGGTTTACGGAGGCCGTTGATTGGGATTTCCCGGCAGTGGTGGCGGGCTGCGCTAATCGTGATTCAACTTGGATCTCGAAAGATTTGCGCTCACTGTATTTGGCACTGCACGAGGCGGGGTACGCCCATAGCTTTGAGACTTGGCAGGATGGACAGTTAGCGGGGGGGATCCTCGGAATTGTGATTGGGGGAATCTTTATTGGGGAGTCGATGTTTTTTAATATCCCTGAGGGGTCGAAGGTGGCGATGGTGAAGCTGGTGGAGCATTTGCGATCGCAACACTTCCAACTCTTCGACGCTCAAATCATAAATCCTCACCTCGCGCGATTTGGAGCCTACACAATTTCAGATGAAGAATATCAGCAGCAGCTCCAGCAAGCCGTCCTGCAGCCCTGTCTTTTCTAGAAATGACTCTACTAATGGCTGAAATCATGAAACTTTTCCGCCGCTTGGGTGCAGCCTTGGCTTTCATTTTCATGACCGCCTGTGCCTCCGCACAGCTCAACTGGCAGAGTCTGAAAGCTCAAATCCGCAATCAGTTCCCTTCAGTGGAACACATCACCACCACAGACTTCAAAGAAAACTATTCAGGCAGCGCTTTAGTCGTTGACGTCCGCAACGCTGACGAATTTGCCGTCAGTCACATCCCCGACGCAGTTCACTTTCAAGACGCAGATCAATTAGCGGCCTGGATTAAGCGGCAGCCGACACAACCTGTCGTTGTTTATTGTTCCGTGGGCTATCGTTCTGCCCAAATGGCTAAGTCTCTGCAGAAGCTAGGATTGCAGCAGGTCGTGAATCTAGAAGGCTCGATTTTTGAGTGGGCTAATCAAGGAGAACCTGTCGTTGCCCCAACCGGACCGACCCAGAAAGTACATCCCTTCAATGAGAAATGGGGACAGTTACTAGAAGAAAAATATCATCCCTAGCGAAGACTCATGCTGCGAACCCTGCTTTTCTAGGTCGCGCAGCTCAATTCCCCAGACTTTTGGCTGAACATCAGATTTTCTCGGTAGTCTACAGGGCAATCGATGACCGTGGGTACATCTTGCTCCAGCGCTGTTTTTAGCGTGGGGACTAAATCATCAGCACTCTCAATCCGATACCCCTTTAACCCCATGCTCTCGGCCAGCTTGACGAAATCTGGATTGCCAAACTTGATGAAGGCCGACTCACCATAGTGCTGCTGCTGCTTCCACTCAATCAGGCCATAGCCACCATCATTGAAAATTAGCGTTGTGAAGGCCGTGCCCACCCGCAGAGCTGTCTCTAATTCCTGCATATTCATCATGAAGCCACCGTCGCCCGTCACTGCTACAACATTGCGATCTGGGTAAATCAGCTTCGCCGCCAGCGCTCCCGGAATCGCGATGCCCATTGCCGCAAAGCCATTGGAAATTAAACAAGTATTGGGGCGATCGCAGTGATAGTGGCGCGCCATCCACATTTTGTGAGCGCCCACATCCGAGATTACGACATCATCAGATCCCATCACGTGTCGGAGATCGTAAATCAGCTTTTGCGGACGAACCGGAAAGCTCTCATCATTGGCATACTGCTCGTAATCCTCCCGCATTTGAGGCCGCAGGCTAAGTCCATAGGGATCCGGTTTGCCTTGACGATCCGAGCGACTGAGCAGCTTCAGCAGCGACTCAGAAATATCACCCACGACCTCTGCAATGGGAATGTAGCTGCTATCAATCTCTGCTGGCTCGGCCCCTACATGAACAATCGGGATGTTACCATCGGGGTTCCATTTTTTGGGTGAGAACTCAATGAGGTCATAGCCCACCGCAATCACAAGATCCGTGCGGTCAAAGCCACAGCTAATGTAATCGCGTTGCTGTAGCCCTACAGTCCACAGAGACAGTGGGTGGGTATAGCGCATGACGCCTTTGCCCATAAACGTATTGGCGACCGGAATATTTAATTGCGTGGCGAGCTGGGTTAGTGCTTCACTCGCCTGAGCCCGAATCGCTCCATTGCCAACCAATATGAGCGGATTCTCAGCTCGGGAAATTGCCTCAGCCGCCTGCTCTAAACTTCGGGATGAAGGATAGCTCTTCTCGACCTTGTCTCGCAGCAAAGGCGCTCCCACAGCCTCCATGCCAGCAATATTCTCTGGCAAATCAATATGAACGGCCCCAGGCTTCTCAGCCTGGGCCAGCTTAAAGGCCCGTCGGACAATTTCAGCTGTATTGCTAGGTCGAACAATCTGCTTGGTCCACTTGGTAACAGGATTGAACATCGCCACCAAATCAAGGTACTGGTGAGATTCAATATGCATCCGATCGGTGCCCACTTGGCCGGTAATCGCAACGAGAGGAGCGCCATCTAGATTGGCATCTGCAACGCCAGTCATGAGATTGGTGGCACCTGGTCCGAGCGTTGAGAGGCAAACCCCAGCCCGTCCCGTTAGCCGACCATAGACATCTGCCATGAAAGCAGCCCCCTGTTCATGGCGGGTGGTAATAAACTGGATGGAAGAGTTACGTAGGGCCTCCAGAACCTGGAGATTCTCTTCTCCTGGCAGCCCGAAAATGTACTCTACCCCTTCATTCTCAAGGCACTTGACCAGAAGCTCAGCAGTATTCATGGGTTTGTCTACTTGATCCAAATCGTTTTGAGGTTTACAAATTCGTGAATGCCAGGGATGCCCAGCTCTCTTCCATAGCCTGATCGCTTAATGCCCCCGAAGGGCAGACGCGGGTCTGACTTCACCATGCCGTTGATAAAAACAGCTCCAGCTTCTAGCTCGACGATGCAGCGTTCCTGTTCCTCAGGTATAGCAGTCCAGGCACTTGCACCCAGGCCGAAGGGCGTATCGTTGGCTAACTTGATCGCTGCATCTAAGTCTGGGATACGAAACAGCAGGGCCACAGGGCCAAAAAACTCTTCATAGTAGACAGGGTTGTCGGGGGCAATATCCGTGAGAATTGTGGGTAAGTAGTAGTTCCCTGGCTCAGCCTTCTTATTACCGCCGATCAGCACTCGAGCACCATTCTGTACAGCCGTTAGCACCTGTTGATCTAGCTCCGATAGGATGCTCGCCGTCGCCAATGGGCCAACATGGACCGTCTCGTCCATGGGATCGCCAATGGTTAGATCGTTGAATGCTGCAACCAGCTTCTGCTCAAATTCATCAGCAATGGCATCCACCACAATAAACCGCTTTGCGGCAATACAGGATTGACCGTTGTTGAGCATTCTGGCTTTAACGGCGGTCTCAGCAGCTAGGTTCAAATCAGCACTTTCAAGGATGATAAAGGGATCGCTACCGCCTAGTTCTAGGACGGTCTTTTTAATCTGAGTGCCTGCGACTGCCGCTAAGCTAGCCCCCGCTGGCTCACTTCCCGTCAGCGTCGCGGCCTTGACTCTTGTGTCTTTAACAACTGATTCCACCTGTGCTGCTCCGATCAATAGAGTCTGGAAGACGCCGTCTGGAAAACCTGCTCGGCTCAAGATGTCTTCAATCGCCAGCGCACACTGGGGCACATTGGAGGCATGTTTTAGTAATCCCACATTACCTGCCATTAAAGCAGGCGCAGCGAACCGAAACACCTGCCAAAAGGGAAAATTCCACGGCATGACCGCCAATACAATCCCTAGGGGTTGGTAGCTGATAAAGCTTTGGCTGGCGTCTGTTTGAGTATATTGATTGGCCAGGAAGTCTGCGGCGTTTTCGGCATAGTAGCGGCAAACGCTGGCACACTTTTTGACCTCTGAAATCGCCTCTTGCAGCGGCTTTCCCATTTCTAGAGTCATCAATTTTGCATAGCTGCGACTGTTGTTAGGGTCTTCTAACAATTCAGCCGCTTGGGTCAGCCACTGGCTGCGATCGGCCATTGTTGTTTGCTGATAGGAAGCAAACGCCTGGTCTGCCCGCGCGATCTTTGTCTGAACCTGCTCGGCAGATAGGGCATCAAAGGTTTTGACCGTCTCTCCGGTTGCAGGATTAATCGTTGCGATACCCATGATTTGCCCTTCTTTTGCACGCTGGACGGGAGAGATTCTCCCCTGCTTTTATCATCGCAAAATAAATCGAATCTGGCGGTTGTGGTGCCGATTCTCCTCTAAAAACAGGAATTCTTAACTATCTTTTTCCTTCAAAACATTAAATTTGAGATGAATGTAGGGCTGACATCATGAGCCAGAGAGACTCAGATCACAGGGAACATTGTGTTGTTCTCCTACGATCTCTGGTGTATGGATGTGAATCGGTAGCATTATGTCATCTGAAATAGCGGTTCAGACGCGAGGGCTGACGAAGCGATTTGGGCACCACGCTGCCGTCAGCGATCTTGATCTAGAAATCAAAGAAGGAGAGGTCTTTGGGCTAATCGGTCCCAATGGAGCTGGTAAAACCACGCTGATTCGGATGTTGGCAACGGCGGAACAGCCGACGTTGGGGGAGATTTACATTCGAGGGCAGCGCCTACAGCGCAATCAAACAAATGCCGATCTCAAACGTTTGATTGGCTATCTGCCAGATGATTTCCCGCTTTACGAAGATTTAACAGTGTGGGAATATCTCAACTACTTTGCGCGGCTATATCAGTTACGTCAGCCACGCCGCCGCCAGCGACTGTCAGAGGTGCTGGAGCTGGTGCAGTTAACCCACAAGCGTCGTAGCTCAGTGGCTAGTCTGTCACGGGGAATGAAGCAGCGTCTCGGTCTGGCTCGAACCATTATTCATGAGCCGATTTTGCTGCTGCTGGATGAACCGGTCTCAGGGCTTGATCCATTGGCTCGGGTGCAGTTTCGAGAGCTGATTAATATTTTGAGAGAGGCGGGGATGACGGTGCTGATCTCTTCTCATATCCTTCGTGATCTGGCGGAGCTGTGCACATCAGTGGGGATTATGGAGCTGGGCTACCTAGTGGAGAGTACGTCGCTACAGAATCTCTATCAGCAGTTGAGTGAGCAGCAGATTTTGATTTCAACGCTGGGCGATATCAAGGCTCTGGAGTGTGAACTGCGACAGTGCCCTCAAATTGAAGGCTGGCAGGTCAATTCAGAGACACAGCAGGTGAAGGTCCATTTCACGGGCGATCAGGCTGCGGCGGCTGATTTGTTGCGGTCTCTGATGGCGGCTCGTATTCCCCTCTACAACTTTCAGTGCATTCAAGAAGATCTCGAAACTATTTTTCTTGACAAGCTCGATCACAAACAGGTGTCATAAATGGGCAAGTTACGCTTTCCGCTCTTCATTGCGGGTACGGAAGTACTGGGCGATTTAAATCCGCAACTGTTGCGGGAGCTGCAGGGGAGGCTCAAGCTCCGTAATGTTTTGCTGGCAGTCTGCTGTTCACTTCTTGGCCAGGGTTTTTTCCTATTCTGGCAGTACCAACAGTTGGACCTGATCCGCGGACTTTGTGAGAATGCAGCTGATCCCAAAGGCAGAAACTGTGTCCAGCTTGGCACTCACTATCTTTTGGTGAATTGGCAACAGTGGTGGTTGGCCGTGTTCGCCTGGGGCAGTTTTTTGCTGCTGCTTGTTTTAGTCGTTGGCGGTAGCTTTTTGCTGATCAGCGATTTGTCCAAAGAAGAGCGCCGAGGAACGCTGACCTTTGTCAGCCTCAGCCCTCAGTCGGCCTGGACAATTCTTGTGGGGAAACTTTTGGGCGTCCCGATTCTGATTTTTTTATCAGTGATGGTGGCTTTACCGCTGCGCTACATCTCAGGTTTATCAGCCCAAATCCCTTTCTTAAAAATTTTAAGCTTCGATGTATTGGTTTTGGGGTGCGGGTTGTTTTTTTACAGCGTGGCTCTATTAATCGGTTTGGTGGGCTATTGGCTGAATGGATTTCAGGCTTGGTTGGGGAGCGCTATTATTTGTGCCCTCCTGTTTTTGTTCAACAATCTCTATATTTCGCATAGTTCAGTTGATTGGATCTATGGTTTCTCTCCGGTAACGCTTTTGCCCTATCTTGCACAAACCTCTGATCCTGCCCTGCCCTATAGAGGTAGTTTGCCGTCTCTATTGAATTGGCAGTTCTTCGGCCTCCCTTTAGGGAGTAATGGCTTGTTCGTACTTATGTTTGTCTTGGCAAATTATGGCTTGTGGACTGGATGGTTATGGCAGCCGCTACAGCGCCGATTTCGTAATCCCCAAATCCCCTTACTAAGCAAGAAGCAAAGCTATTGGGCCACGGCCTGTGTTGTGACTTGCTGGCTTGGGTTTTCTCTAGGGCCGAAAGGTAGTACTGAGGAGCTGATTAGCTTTTTACTCATTCTCCATATGCTGTGGTTTGTTTTGCTGATGGTTCTACTGCTGCCTCACCATCAGGCGCTGCAGGATTGGGCCAGATTTCGGGGAACCTATCGCTCTGCGAGGGGGCGAGTTCAGCGCACGAAAGATTTGATCTGGGCTGATGACAGTCCGGCTTGGGTTGCGATCGCACTTAATCTCGGTATCGCTAATTTCCCGATCGTAGCTTGGGCCTTCTGGCACCTCAAAGAAGAGCAGATGTTGCTGTTGATGGGGTTGCTCTTCAATTCCACCTTGATCCTAGTGCTGGCCCTATTCAATCAAGTTGTGCTGCTGCGACCGATCTCAAACCGTAACCTCTGGGCAACAGCCACCCTAACGGTGCCGGTTGTTCTTCCCTTAGTTTTGATGACGCTTTTGGGTGCAGATACTACGAACACAGGTGCAATTTGGTTTCTGCTAACGCCCTTTGCCTTCATGGCGGTTGAGGCTATTCCCTTGGCCCAGATTCTGACGGCTTTGGGGCTACAGCTTGTTGCGATCGCAGGCCTCACAATGCAGTTAAACCGTCAGCTCCGACAGTCTGGTGAGTCCACAACAGAGAGACTTTTAGGGGGAGAGATTCCCGTCGCACTAGGGGAATGACGGCGATCGTGTTGCGGCCATCTGGCGATCTCTATCTAGCGATAGAGCCGAATTACGAACCCTCTCGCACAACTTCAGCCGCTGGCTTGATCTAGCGGTCGTCCTTACTCGGTATAATCTAGCCCGTATCCATAACGAAGGTTTGCGCTATGAAGCTAAGTTTTGCGTTCCGCAAAGGGCTATTTGTGTTCACGGCTAGCTTGTTCCTATTGCTGTCCTTGGTTGGACAGAATCCCCTACAGGCGGCTTCTTTGGACACGGCACCGGGCTACTCTCAAATGATTGCCCAAGCTGATGCAGGCTATTCCACTAACATTAGCCCCGGCAAACAGTTTGGCGACAATCCCCCCGCTGCTGATCTTTCCACTCTCAGCCAGCGAGAAGAGGGGTTTGAGATTGGTAAAGTTGTGCGAAAGGTTGAGGCCGCGACTCAGACTATTCCTGGTTCTCGCATGAAGGACATTGGTAAAATTCAGCAAGATCCTGTTAAGCAAGCAGGCGCTAAGGCTGAGAAAGCTGCGGGTGGATTAATTGACAGTGTGAAAGAAGCTCTTGATTAAGACTTCCCTGAGTGGTCGTGGAGATATTTTTCCCACGACCGCTTTGTTTCTCTAAAAGATAAGGCTCCGTCTCATTGAATTTTTTCGTTTACCCCACCATCGTCTGCTGCCCTCTTCTTCGAGCAATTGCAAATCTATACAACTTCTACGCACAATCTTATAGATCTGGTAAGCAATGAGTACCATAGTGTTGAGTAACTGCGGCAGTGAGGGAGCCAGGGTGGCATGGGGTTAATTATTCAGAAGTATGGTGGCACGTCTGTCGGCTCAGTTGAGCGGATTCAAGCCGTTGCTCAACGGGTCAAAACCACCGTAGAGGCGGGCAATGCCTTAGTTGTCGTCGTATCCGCTATGGGTAAAACCACCGACGGCTTAGTAAAACTCGCCAACGGACTCTCCAGCAACCCCTGCAGCCGCGAAATGGATATGCTGCTGTCCACGGGAGAACAGGTGACCATCTCACTGCTGAGCATGGCCCTGCAAGAAATTGGCCAACCGGCAATCTCGCTGACCGGCGCTCAAGTAGGCATCGTCACCGAACCGGCCCATACTCGTGCCCGGATCTTGAACATTGACCCCCAGCGCTTAGAGCGCCATCTCAAAGAAGGAAAGGTTGTGGTCGTTGCTGGGTTTCAGGGAACCAGTAACAATGCAGATCGGGATGTCACAACCCTTGGGCGGGGTGGCTCCGATACTTCAGCTGTGGCTCTAGCCGCAGCGCTCCGAGCTGACTGCTGCGAAATATACACCGATGTTCCCGGTATTCTCACCACTGACCCGCGCTTGGTGGAAGATGCTCAGCTCATGGACGAGATCACCTCCGATGAAATGCTAGAGCTAGCAAGCCTTGGGGCAAAAGTGCTGCATCCTCGGGCGGTCGAAATTGCCCGCAACTACGGGGTTCAAATGGTGGTCCGCTCTAGCTGGACTGATGAACCAGGAACGCGCGTAATCTCCCCGATCATCTCTGCGCGTCCCCTCCAGGACTTAGAGCTGGGTCGCCCCGTCGATGCGGTTCACTTTGATCACGATCAGGCAAAGGTGGCGCTGCTGCGAGTTGCCGACCGCCCCGGTGTTGCCGCAGGGTTATTTGGCGAGCTGGCCCATCAAGGGCTAGATGTGGATTTAATCATTCAGTCTATTCACGAAGGCAACAGCAACGATATTGCGTTCACGGTTTCGAAAGATACTCTCAAGCAGGCTGAAGCGGTTTCCGTGGCTTTTAATCCGCCTCAAGGGGACAACCAGGCGGAAGTATTAGTGGATCGAGATGTTGCCAAGGTTGGCATTGTCGGAGCTGGAATTATTGGGCGACCTAGTGTTGCAGCCCAAATGTTCCAAACCCTTGCTGATGCTGGCATCAACCTGCAGATGATCTCTACGTCAGAGGTAAATGTGAGCTGTACTGTGGCCATGGAGGATTGCGATCGCGCCATCCAACTCCTTTGCCGCACCTTTGAAGTCGCCAGCTCCCCTGTCCAGACTAGTCTGAGGACCGAGCAGGCCTCTCCTCCGGTGAGAGGCATTGCTCTCGATCTCAAGCAAGCTCAGCTCGCCATCCGCCACGTCCCCGATCATCCCGGCATGGCGGCTCAAATCTTTCAGGCACTCGCGGCCAAGAATATCAGTATTGACATGGTGATCCAGTCCCAGCGATCGCGTCCTGTTGAGGGCGTCATGACCCGCGATATTGCCTTCACTGTTGGGGAAACGGATCTGCAGGTGGCGCAGCATGTGCTCAAAGACGCCGCTGACCAGCTTGGCTGTGGCCCGGTGACTGCCGATTCAGAAGTTGCAAAGCTTAGCATTGTCGGAATTGGCATGTTAGGGCGACCTGGCGTTGCGGCTCAAATGTTCCAGGCCTTGGCCGCAGAGCAGATCAACATTCAAATGATTGCCACCTCAGAGATTCGGGTGAGCTGTGTGATTCCTCTAACGGATGGCGTTAAAGCTCTCAAGGCGGTTCATGCAGCCTTTGACCTAGGTTCGCCGCACCACTAAGCAACTCGGTAGTAAAATAAAGTGGCCCTGGAATCTTCTGTAGTGGAGATCGTGGTCTCACACTGGCCCGTCGCGGCTTCACGTTATTAACTTCGATTTTATGAATCTTGTTACCGCTACCACGATTCTATACGTCAGCCTGTTAGGCGGCTATCTGCTGGTGATTCCAGCTTTCACCTATTTTTACCTCAATCTACGGTGGTATACGGCAGGTTCCATTGAGCGCCTACTGATGTACTTTTTTGTCTTTTTCTTCTTTCCGGGGCTGCTGTTGCTGAGTCCGTTTCTCAATTTTCGTCCTAAGCCTAGGCAGATTACGTAGCGATGCGCCGTATTGATGCCCTTGCGATCGGGTTTGGCGTTTTTATCGCTGGCGGTCTGATTTACGCTGTCTTTCGATTGGCGGGTATTGAGGGTCAAAACGCTGGCATCTGGAGTCAGGTGATTTTGGTGGCGGGTCTGATTGGCTGGGTCGCCTCATACCTGCTGCGGGTGGTGACTCAGAAGATGACCTACAATCAGCAGCTTGAAGAGTATGAAGATGCTGTTTTGCAAAAGCGTCTTGATGAAATGACGCCCGAAGAACTGGAACAGCTCCAAGCTGAAATTGACGCTGAATCTAACGAATCCTAAGTTATGACCTCTGTTTCTGATTGTTTTGCTCGACTGCGCGATCGCGGTCAGTGTGCTCTGATTCCCTTCATTACTGCGGGTGACCCAGATCTTGAAACGACTGCGGCGGCTCTGAAGCGCCTAGACGACAGCGGGGCTGATCTGATTGAGCTGGGTGTTCCTTACTCCGATCCGCTTGCGGATGGACCTGTGATTCAGGCGGCTGCCACAAGGGCACTGCAGCGGGGCACTCGCTTAGATGATGTGCTCTCAATGGTGACGACGTTGATTCCTGACTTGAGAGCGCCCGTTATTTTGTTTACCTATTACAACCCCATTCACTATCGTGGGGTGGATAAATATCTGCAACAGGTGTCTCAGGCGGGCGTTAAGGGGCTTGTGATTCCTGATTTGCCGCTTGAAGAGGCGGATACGCTTCTGCAAAAGGCGTCTGATTTGGGGGTTGAGGTGACGCTGTTGGTGGCCCCCACTAGCTCAAAGGAGCGTATCCATAAAATTGCGGAAAAGTCGCAGGGGTTTATTTACTTGGTCAGCACTACTGGCGTGACCGGGATGCGAACCAAGGTGGAGTCTCGGGTTAATGAGCTGTTGCAAGAGCTACGACAGGCAACGGATAAGCCGATTGGAGTTGGCTTTGGCATCTCACAGCCGGAGCACGCCCGTCAGATGATGGATTGGGGGGCTGATGCGGCAATTGTCGGTAGTGCTTTCGTGAAGCGGTTGAATGAGGGGGCACCGGCACAGGGTTTGACTTCCATTTCGGAATACTGTCGGTCTCTGAAGTCTGCGCTTGTGAGAGAGTAAGATTTCGCTCTGGAGAGAATGCGGTAACCTCTCAGTTGCTGTAACTTAGGATGCTTCGCCATCTCTCGGAGCGCCGATCTCGCACTTTTTGCATTGGAGTCTGTAGCCAAGCATTGAGGCGCGTCCTGCTTTTGTCAGCACCCAGGGGCGTTCAACGATGGGTGGGTCGTGCCGAACGTGTTGGAAGTGACCGCAGGCAAGTTCCGCGACCCAGTGATTTTCAGTATCTTTGTGATACCCGATAATGCTTTGTTCCATAGGGAGCTAGATAAAGCCCTTAAGATACTTCTGGCGCTTTGGCTCAGGGAATTTCTCGATGGCATAGCGCAGCATCGTTCTAGGCATTTGTTTGTAATGCTGTTTCAAGAAGGCTTCTTCAGTTGCTAGGTCACGTTTGCCAATCTCTCTGAGCATCCAGCCAACGGCTTTGTGAATCAGGTCTTCTGAATCGTTAAGGAGTTGTTCTGATATGGCTAGAGTCTCTTCGAACTGGTTGTTTCGGATGAAGTGAAAGGTTGAGATGATGGCGATACGCCGTTTCCAGAGGCTTTTTGATTGAGCAAGTTTGTGGAGAGGACGTCTGTCTCTGTTTTCTAGGTAGGGACCAACGATGTGATAGGCGGAGAGGTCTACGAGATCCCAGTTGTTGATGTACTGGGTGTCTTTGAGATACAGGGTGTAGATGCGGGTCTGTTCTTCTGGGTTGCCTTTGGTAAATTTGCGAACCAGGATGAGGAGGGCGCACAGGCGTTCTTCATGGAAGGGCGATTCCAGTAGTTCCTGAACTGCGGTAAGGGGTGTGTTCTCGAATTTCTTGGCTTGTTCTCTGAGAACGGGGACTCGGATGCCGAGAAACTGATCGCCTTCGCTATATTCGCCCTTGCCCGTTTTGAAGAAGCGTTGGGATTGGGTTGCGATCGCAGGATCTGCCAAGCGTCTGAGGATGCTACTAATTGCTTGGAATGTCATTGGAATATCTTTTGTTATGCACTCCCTTTTCCCTTTCACAGCCTTGATATTGGGATGAGATCGAGGCGTTTGCTCTAGCTGCTGCAAACATCGAGCAATTTTCTTTGCCAGGGCTTGATCCGCCTTGACATAAAACTTCTGAGTGTCTGGATGAAGAACAACCTCATACATCAGAGCGAAGTTTTCTCCAAGGTGTATAGAGGGGAGTAGGTGTCGATTGATTCTCTCTGACTTGCTCCCACAAACTAGGGATAGCGAGCAGCTCTTGGGTCGCCGCTTCACCTGCTGCGCTTGTCAAGAACGCGGCAAAATCAGCTAGAATCTTTAATCGTTCTGGTGATAGTTCCTGAAGTACTGTATTGAGCTGATCCCGTAACTCTGCTATGGAACTTGGGTCAGAGGATGCTCGATCCTCCATTGGGTCCTGATCTGTCGGATTCATCAATCACCCCTAGATGCCGGGCTGCTCATCTATTGTAGGACAGCATTATGAATCAGCTATTCTTGCTGGAATGCCAAGCAGTGCGGCTTAGCTGATATACGAAGCAGTCATCAGTTCCGAAGTGGCGGCGATCGCAACATCGAAACCCCAATCGCTCATAAAAACGATGGGCGCGAGTATTACTTACCAACGGATCCAGCAGCACGCCGGTCACTTCCGGATCGTCAAAACATCGGGTTAGTGCCAACTGCATCATTTGTGTCCCATGCCCCTGCCCTAAGTCAGATGCCTCACCAATCCAGATATCTATCGCTCTCAGGTTCGCTGAGACATTTCCCCAATAGTGGCTATCCTCGCGGGCCGGATCGATGATTTGCATAAAGCCAATGGGGCTGCCGTTCAGCTCCGCGATCAATTGCTCACGCCAGTCAGGATCTCGGAGAAGTTCGACCTCCCATTCCCAATCATCATCGGGATCGGAGGCAATTACATGGGGCTGCTGATCCCAGTGACGTAAAAGCTTCAGATCTTGGGGTGTTGCGGGACGTAAGTTAATCACAAATCGACCTGCCAGCACAGCTGTATATAGGCTATCGCTTTGAGTCATACGGCTGTGAGAGGATGCTCAGCCTTATATGACTGCCCCTGATGGAGGGGCTATGCTAACGATCATCGCAGAAGATTGTGCGTCTATTGTATACAACGTTGTATATACACCAAAGCTTCTGAACTGGAGACGCCGATACTCCTGTCGGCATAAATGCTGGAACGATTGCTGACGCCTCAGCCCCAGGTATAATAATCAACGCAGGGTTTTGATTGAGGGTATGGTGGTCAACCACTTGCCTTACATCCCGGCAATCACGTCAAACTATGTTTGACCCACATCGGCAGATAGATTGAGGCAGAATCATGCTTGCGTTTCTTTTTCTATGCATCAAGATATTCTTGTTTGCAGCATTCGGGATACCCATTACCCACGCGATTTTTCGGCTGATTACAGAAGCGACCAAGAAAGAAGCTTAAAAAAATCATCCGCCACGGCAACCGTGGCGGATGGATAAAATCAATCAACAAAGCAGCCCTACAGGAGACTCCGCAGCATCCAGGCTGTTTTTTCGTGAATCTGCAGGCGCTGGGTTAGTAGATCTGCTGTGGGCTCGTCGTTGGCCTCATCCGCAGCCGGGAAGACGGAACGTGCTGTTCTGACGACGGCCTCTTGACCTTCTACAAGCTCACGAATCATTTCTTCCGCGCTGGGCACGCCCTCTGCTTCTGGAATGGACGTGAGCTTGCTGTATTCCTTATAGGTTCCAGGGGCCGGAAAGCCTAAAGCGCGAATTCGCTCTGCGATCGCATCTACTGCCAGTGCCAGTTCGTTATACTGCCCCTCAAACATCAGGTGCAGCGTCTGGAACATCGGACCGGTCACGTTCCAGTGGAAGTTATGGGTTTTGAGATAGAGCGTGTAGGTATCTGCTAAGAGGTGCGATAGACCCTCGGCAATTTGCTGCCGATTTTTTTCGTCAATACCAATATTAATCGGCATGGAAGAGACTGGCATGATTGAGATCTCCTATTAAATAAAAAGACTAAGCAAGATGCATGCGGAGGACCGCAGGGGTTGCCCGCCGCACCCGACAGCGAATGGTGTGGTGGCCTAGTCGAGAACAAGCCTCGTACCGATGACAGCCCGAGAATCCATAGTATCGCCCTTCAACCTCTAAAACCTCAATGGGTTCCTGGAGACCCACCTCAGCGATGGAGCGCATTAACGCGGCGACCTTGCTCTGATCATTTTGACGGTAGAGCGGGCGGTGAATCTCTTTGAGAGCTATGTTTTTAACTCGAACCACAGTCAATCACTTGTTTCTTTTTCTTAAATCATAGTCGTTATGACTACGTTTTGCAAGATCATGATCTAAGGATTGGCATGAAGCCTCGTCGCCGTATACGCTAGCATTCAAGAAATATCAGCATGTTGGGTTAAAGACTGTAATGACGGGTGCAATCGGTAAGCAGAGGTCGTACGTCGGCGGCAGCTTCATTGCCGTGGGTGTCTTACTGGCCGCCCCTGCAGGAGCCGCGTCGAATCCAACCCTCAAGATTGGCATTGTGCAGCGGTTTGGTGAGCAGCCTAAGGACACATTGACAATCCAAGCGCTTCCCGGTGATCGGCTTACCCTGAAATTCGCCGATCAGGGACAGGTTAAGACCCTGGCGACCAACAAGGTCCAGTTTGATATTCAGCCACAGCCTTTGCCCAAGCCTGTTATTCAAGAGCGGGTGGTGTTGGGTGTGTTTCGCAGTTTCGAAAGCGCTGAGACTCAGGCGCTGGATTATCGAATGCAGGGTATTCCGGTGGAGGTGGCCCAGCCCAACAAGTGGCAAGTTTGGGCAAAACGAGATCGCTACTCCACTCCTAAGAAGCGTAAAAAGCTGGTCAAAACCCTAAAAGAGCAGGGGAAGTCAGTCTTCTTAGATCAACAGCGTCAGGTCCAGAAACCTTTGCTGAGCTGGGTTGTTGACGGCTATCGCTACAGCCGTGACTCTGTGAGCATTACGTCGGGTAAATCGGTGCTGCAGGTTCAAAAAAACAGGTATGGCGGCACCCTCAAGTTTCAGCCCAATACCTACGGCAGCTATACCCTTGTTAATCAGGTGCCCATAGAGACCTACCTCAGGGGTGTGGTGCCCTACGAGATTGGCTTTTCGGCTCCTTTGACTTCTATTCAAGCCCAAGCGATTATTGCGCGCACCTACGCCCTGCGGAATCTGCGCCGATTCAAGATTGACGACTATGAGCTGTGTGCGGATACCCAATGTCAGGTTTATCGTGGATTGTCGGGTGCGAAGTCTCGGGTTGATGATGCGATCGCAACCACTGCGGGCCAAGTGTTGACCTATGACAACGAACTGATTGACGCTCTTTATTCCTCAACCACAGGCGGCGTCACGGCCTCCTTTGAAGAAGTCTGGGAAGGCGATCCTCGCCCCTATCTGCAGACCAAAATCGATGCCGCCCCCAACCCCGTCTGGGATCTCAAAACCCGCAGTCTTGCAGACCCTGCTAACTTCAAGGCCTTCGTCAACCTCAAGCAGGGCTTTAATGAAGTCACCTGGCCGACCTTCCGGTGGCGGATTGAGGCACCTTTAGCTGAAATGAATCAGATTTTGCGTAAATTTCTCAGGCAAAAGCAGCATCCCTTAGCTGAATTTGGCACGATTCAAACGCTAGAGATCACGAAACGCTCCCACGGGGGGCGCGTTCAAACGCTCAGGGTGACTACCGATATCGGATCCGTCGAACTGCATAAGGATGAGATTGTCCAAGGCATTCGGGGAGCTAAGAGTTTGCTCTTCTACGTGGAGCCGATGTATGAGCCACAGCCTCCTATCGTCAATGCGCCAGACCCACAGAGCCCTGCTCCGCCGCCGGAGAAAGTGCTGAAAGGCTACCGGTTTGTGGGAGGTGGTTGGGGCCATGCTGTCGGTCTAAGTCAGACCGGCGCTCAGCATTTGAGCAAGCTCGGCTGGTCGGCATCGAAAATTTTAGACTTCTACTACCCTGGGACAACCCTAGAGCCATTAACCGATACGATTGCCCGCTGGCGAGAGCCAGAGATCCCCGCTCCCAGCCCTGCCGCACCAGAAGAACAGAATGGAGGCTTTTTGGGCCTGAAACTGCCTCAAATAGACTGGCAGGGTTTTTGGGAATGGCTACCTTTCACTTAGGCATTTGTATGAACAGTCTTAGGGTTTAGCAAAATATGTGGGCGTATCCTACTTTTGCACTTGGTTCCCAGCCCCTTCTCTCAGCCTTGGGAGAAGAGGGGCAAGATAAAAGTACTCAAAGTCCCTTGCCCAGAATTGGGTGAGGGCCGTGCAAGACTTTAGCTAAAGTCGGATGCTCCCCAATATGTTAGAGATCCCCGCATCCCATCAGACTAAGAAACGGAGGGGATCTCGGAAGACTCAATATTATGATCAGCCACTTTCAAAGATCCTCTCCGCAGGAAGTTGAGATTGAGAAAATCTGCCGTGTTTACTTTTTGCAGCAGATCTTTCTGATCCATTAAATTATTGAAAGAGCGGCATGATGCTTCAATTAGCCGATAGAGCCTCAGCGTCCTACGACGGAATGGCGACACAGCGAAGCTAGGATGTCAGTCATTGTCGGCGCTAGGCTAGGATGCATAGGTGTTCCAATGACCACCTTCAAATATCTAATCTTTAAAATTCTTCTATATATCGACAGAATTCCTGAAAATGAGCGAATCTTCTACAAATTGGGTTGCGATTCTAACTTTACACAACGAACCAGGCTCACCGGCAGCGGAACAAGCCTCGGAACCCTATATCTTGTCCAAAGAAGAGGCAACCTTCATTGGCCGATCTAAGGATTGTCAAATTTATCTCAGACCTGAATATTCCAATACATCTCGGTACCACGCAAAAGTAAAGCTAGAAGATGTTGATGGGGAAATGGTCTGGCTGCTGTGGGATCTAGAAACGCCCAACGGTACTTTTGTAAACAACAAAAAGATAGAGAGTTCTCAACAGCTACAGTCTGAGGATCGCGTTACTCTTGGCAAGCCGAACGGCGCGCGATTTGTTTTTGAGTGGAAAGCAATAGAGCTCACGCAGCTCAATGAAATATTCAGGCAAAAGCCTTCATACGATGAGACCATTATTCCCAGTGTTGACGAATTAAAACAGTTAGAAGAACAGACCCAGATTGCTGCAAATAGATCATTTGACAGGCAAACAAACGCACTGAATATAGATAGATTCGACCTGAATCAAAAAGAGCTGGCTCCTGATACAGACGACCGAGCAGATAACGTGTTTGCTTCCTCTGATGTAAGCTCTAAATCAGACCGGAATAATAAGAGCTTAATTCAGTTATTGGCAAAGGGAGCTATTGCACTAATCTTTATCTTGGTAGCACTGTCTCTGATTTATAAAATTCCCGAATCTATTGAGGGGAGAAAACGTAGAGAAGAATCTCTCGCCTCTTATATCAGTAATATATCAAGACTATTAACTGATAAGAAATTAAGTAGCCTTAGCCTCTCTGATTCCGATGCTCGAAAGGCTAGAGAATCAGCGAATGCTCAAACTCTGACAACGCTGAAAAATCTAGATGGTGAAGCGAAAGGCACCCTCTTTCGGTTTTTGCATGGGGCGAAACTCGTCAAGATTCAGCCTCAAGCGTTGAGTGAAGAATGGTTCTCAAGAGAAGACTTCTCTTCTAAGCAGGTCGTTCGATTTTTGAATCAAGGTCTAGCACAAAAAGAACTGGTTTATATAAGAGGTTTAAGAGTTGAAAAAGCAAGGCCTACATTGTTCCCTGTCTTTCTCGCAAGTCCGGCCACGGTCAATCAACAACTTATGGCCAGCGATAGTAAAGGATGTAGGACCTTAGCGCAAAAGGATAAAAGAAATCTGGGCTGTTCTTGGATCTTTGAATTTAGTGCCAAATCCTATGAACAACCTTTCGTGACCCCAGTTCAGCTAAGCGGGGCTGATTTGATAGGGGTGAAGCTCAAAGATGCCCCACTGGAAAGGAGCAATCTTGAAGGGGCCTATCTCTCCTTGCAGAGCTGCAAAGAAGGTTCGTCAGGAAACTTCTTCGTCGATACTTTTTATCAGAAACCCATCCGCTGGTTCCAAAGAAACAAATGCAGCGCAGATTTTAGCGGGGCTGGATTGCAAGATTCAAGGTTGTTTCGGTCTGTGTTGATGGGAGCGAATCTACGCAACGCGAAGCTGGACTATGCCGATCTTCGACAGGTTGATTTGCGGGGGGCAAACCTCTCTGGCGTTTCTTGGCAGGGCGCTGTGTTGAAGGGGGCTTGCTATCTTGAGGAAGATTGGCAGAAGAACTTCCCAGAACAAGGCCCTAACGGAGGGGCCTTTGATCCCGTTGCTGAGGGGATGAAAGCAGTCTCGTCTGACGTCTCTAACGTTAACGATCCTCTGCTCTTCAAAGAATGTAAAAGTGTCGCTGCCTCTAATCAACCGACAGCAAAACAGAAGCCCCAGCAGAAAGACAACTGAGGCCGGTCGTCGTATAAGTTCGATTGTTGTATAAGCCTAGATTTTTATACAGGGTTCCTTGCTACTGCGAAAGAATCTTGAATCGTCTTTGGATCACCTGCGTTGTGGGATGGGTCGGACCTAGCTTGATCTTGGCAATTGCGATCGCTTCTTGATAGAGCGACTTCGCTTCTTTGTAGTTTCCCTGGCTTCCGTAGAGGGCCGCTAGGTTGCTAAGGCTAATGGCTACAGAGGGGTGCTCTTGACCTAAAAGCTCTTGTCGCATCTCTAACGCCTGCTTAAAGAGCGATTCCGCCTCCTCATATTTCTGCTGCTTGCCATAAAGCTCCGCCAGGTTGTTGAGGCTGGTGGCCACCGATGGGTGTTCTTGGCCCAGTAGCTCTTTTCGCATCGTCAGAGCCTGCTTGAAGAGTGGTTCAGCCTCTTCATAACGACCTTGCTTTCCATAGAGTTCGGCCAGATTGTTGAGGCTAGTCGCAATAGAACGATGCTCCTGTCCTAGTTGCTTGCGTTTAATTTCTAAAGCCTGGGTGTGCAGCGGCTCAGCTTCTCGATATCGTCCCTGTTGCCCGTAGAGTTCTGCCAAGTTATTGAGGCTGTAGGCAACATTGATATGATCTTGGCCCAGTTGTTGACGATAAATCTCCAAAGCTTGCTTGAAGAGGGACTCCGCCTCAGTGTATCGCCCTCGTTTACCGTAGAGTTCAGCCAGATTATTGAGGCTGGTGGCCACCGCAGCGTGCTCTTGACCAAATCGTTTTTTATAGATTGCGAGAGCCTGCTCAAAGAGCGGCTCAGCGTCTCCATACCGTCCCTGTTTCTCGTACAGTAGCGCTAGCTTATTGAGGCTGGTGGCCACTGATGAGTGTTGTGTCCCCAACTGTTGCTTACGCCGCTCAAGTACCTGTTCTGCTAAAGGAATAGCCTCAGAATACTGGCCTTGTTGAGACAGTTGATCGATACGTGCTTGAAGCTGCTCTAGCGATTCTGCCTGAGCCAAGCGTCGAACAAGAGAGCTTGATGCTGGAGGATTTTCGGCAGGCCGTGCGATCGCAACTTGAGAAGCGTCTCCCTTCAAAGCGGGCCAGCTAGAGGTGAGCACAGCACTTAAACAGGCGAACGTCATCACTTGAAAGCTTCTGAACGATAACGGTTGTCCTGACATTCTTTCCTCAAATTATGATTTCCCCTGTCTTCAGGATACAAGGGACTTGAAGAAGCGTGTCTCGCTAACCTGGGTTAAAGGTCTGAGCCTATAGACCTGAAAGATACTGATATCTCCATTGCAATAAACCTGAATCGGCTAGTTGTGTTTGTTTATTCTTTCGCCAGAGTCTAGGATTGCAACAGCGCAATGCTCACCCTTTTCCCTTGCTCCCTTCAGGAATCTTTGCACTGACGGAAACTTGATATTTACGCTGAATGTAGGTTGATCCACCTAAAGGTAAAAGCTGTGCTAACACGGCACAAGTCTCTTGACGGCTAACATAAAATGAAGAAGAGTCCAGCAATCTGAGCAATATTATGGACACCGTATTAGAAATTTCTCAACTCGGCAATCCAGTTCTGCGGGCGTCAGCGAAGCGAGTTGACCACATTCAACATGCCGAGGTTCAGCAGCTCATCGATCACCTCATTACCACCATGCTGGAATCAGCCGGTGTGGGGATTGCAGCTCCCCAGGTCGGTGAAAGTCTGCAAATTATGGTGGTGGCATCACGTCCGACGCTGCGCTACCCCCAAGCGCCTTCGATGGAGCCGGTGGCGATGATCAATCCCGAACTCATCAGTCAGTCTGACGATCTGCTTAAGAGCTGGGAAGGCTGTCTTAGCATTCCGGGTATTCGAGGTCAGGTGCCCCGTTCCCATTCGATCACGATCGCTTACACCGATCGTCACGGACATGCCCACCAGCAGGAGTTTACCGATTTCGTTGCTCGGATTGTGCAGCATGAATTCGATCATTTGCAGGGCACCGTCTTTGTCGATCGAGTCGAGAGCACCCAGGAACTGATGACTGAACAGGAGTATCAAAAGCAAGTGTTTTCCTAAACTGCCTGCCCTAGCATTCAGTAATACTGACGGCTAAGCCTCCTAAAGCAGTCTCCTTAAATTTCTCTGACATTTCGAGCCCCGTGTGTTTCATCGCGGCAATGCAGTTATCCAAAGGCATAAAATGCTCCCCTGTGCCACGTTTCGCTAAAGACGCAGCCGTGTAAGCCTTGATCGCACCAAATCCGTTGCGTTCAATGCACGGAACCTGCACTAATCCTCCGACTGGGTCGCAGGTCATCCCGAGATGATGCTCTAGTGCAATCTCTGCTGCATTTTCGACCTGAGAAGGCGAACAGCCTCGTACTGCACAAAGCCCCGCTGCTGCCATCGCCGCTGCTGATCCCACCTCTCCCTGACAGCCCACTTCGGCCCCAGAGATCGAACTCCGGTGTTTGATAATGCCGCCAATTGCTGCTGCTGTCAGTAGAAACTCATGAACCTGCTCTGAGGTGCCCCCCTCATGACTCACGAAGTAGTAGAGCACTGCCGGAATCACGCCTGCGGCCCCGTTTGTGGGTGCGGTAACCACCATATGTCCTGCTGCATTCTCTTCATTAACAGCCATTGCATAGGCACACAGCCAGTCGTTGAGAGAAGCTTCAGGGCAGGTGTGGAGCTGTTCAACCAAGGTCTTAGCCCGCCGTGAGATGCCCAGTCCTCCGGGGAGCGTTCCCTGAGCCGCTAAACCCTTCTGAATACAAACCTGCATGGCTTGCCAAATGGAGTCTAGCCCCTCTTGCAACTGATCTTCTGGGTGGTGAACATGTTCGTTGCGCTGCTTCATCGCTGCGATGGAGAGGCCACTGTCGTGGGCCATTGTCAGCATTGATCGCGCTGAGTCGAAGGGGAAGGGACACGTTGCTGCTGATTCCGCTTTGACGGGAGCCACCAACTGACTAATTTCAGCCTTTGTGTGAATAAAGCCCCCTCCGATAGAGAAGTAGGTTTCATGCAGTAAAACACTGCCCGTCGAACTCAGTACCTCAAAAATCATGCCGTTGGGATGCTCTGGGAGTGGCTGACCCCGGCTAAAATCGATATCTTCACTGGGAGAAAAACTCAATCCGGACCCATCTGCAAAATTGATGTGGGACTTTTGCCACAGGGAGTGGGCCAAATCAGTTACATTCCTTTCTGTCAAAGACCGGGGCGTAAACCCATGAAGTCCTAAAACAATTGCCCGATCTGTACCATGTCCTTTGCCGGTGAAGGATAATGAACCCTTGAGCGTGCAGCGCACATGGGCGGCCTCTCTTTCTGGAAGCGTAGACAGCCACGCCTGCATCTGCTCTCGAAATCGATGGGCCGCGACCATCGGTCCAATCGTGTGTGAACTAGAGGGACCTACGCCAATCTTGAAGAGATCAAGAACGCTAATGAACATAAGCCTTCTCACCGTTTGACCCGCAGACTACCAAACCTCGAAGCTGATAAGTGTAGAGCATGACACAGATGCTCGTGGAACCGCTCAATCCTGAGAAAGCTTGAGGGATTTGTTTAAAAAACGCAATATTTTACTAAGCATTGGCAAAGAGATTTTGAGCCATAATTGAAGTGAATCTCCCTCCTCACAGGATATATCACCATGACTGATTTACTGACACGAGCGTTTGAACAACTGCGAACTCTCTCTGCCAATCGTCAAGATGAGATCGCCTCCAGGATTCTAGATCGGCTTGACGACGAGGCTCAGTGGAATGATGCATTCGTACAGTCTCAAGAGGCTCTCAATGAGCTTCTGCACCAAGCGATGGCTGAGTACCGTGCTGCGAAAAATCGTGAGCTGAGTGCAGGGGAACTGTAAGCATACCTTTGAGTTGATAGGCTGCAGGCTAATAGGTATGACATCCACCACTTCTCAGCGTGAAGTGGTGGATATTTTTTGCGGCTATCTGTTGAGAAAACAGTATGGATAGTGATGCCGATTTCATGGGCTACACCCATCACAATCTGTTGGATGGACTGCAACCATTTTGGATCGATAACGTCACGTTGTTAGCATCTAGCTTGGGGGCTATCCTAGCAATGGGCCTCCGGTCTTGTGGTCTTTTTGCTCAAGGGACCACTTCACTCTCTCATTTAGCGGTATTTGTGCATGCCTGAACGTTTCTCTTGGGTTTTACCTAAAAAGCTGGCGGTTGGTTCTTTCCCTCACACCACGACGTCTGTCTCTAAGCTACGACGGGAGGGAATTACGGCTGTTCTCTGCTTGAACGAAGAGTCGGAGCCGCCTGTGCCTTCCGAAATTTTGCACAGTTTTATCTGGGAGCGGGTCCCTATTCCTGATGGTTACACCGGAGGGATTCCTTCTGAGGAGCAGTTCGAGCAAGCGATTAAAGTTCTAAATCGTTGGTACCGTAAAGGCCATGTGGTTTACGTCCACTGTCTTGCGGGGGTCGGACGATCGGCTTCGGTCTGTGCGCTGTATCTGACGCAAGAGCTAAGTATTCCGCTGGAAGATGCGATCGCATCTCTCAAAGAACAGCACAAGTATGCCGCCCCCGATCAGCATCAGATCAAGGTGATGCAGAGCTTCCTCGCCTCACTGTCTCCGAACTAGCGTTGTGGTCTGGCTGAGTCTTCTGTCTTTGCTCATTTGGCTCCTGCTGATCGCGGCTTGGGGGCAGTTTTGGCGATCTAATCAGCGGCTGCCGGAAGCATCTTCAAGCCTGGATGAATGGCCTGACGTCTGCGCCATTGTCCCCGCTCGGAATGAAGCGGATGTGCTGCCCCAGAGCTTGAAGTCTTTGCTGACTCAAGATTATCCAGGAAAATTCACCGTTATCCTAGTCGATGACCAAAGCGATGACGGGACCGGTGCCGTCGCTCAGCGGGTTGCCGTTGAACTGGGGCAAGAATCAGCTCTCCAAGTCATGACCACTAGTCCGCTCCCGCTGGGGTGGGCCGGAAAGCTGTGGGCCATGAACCAGGGCGTTGCGGCCCTTGGGCAACAGAGGGATTCGCCCTACATATTGTTTACCGATGCCGATATTTGCCATCACCCTAGCAACGTCCGGTCACTGGTGGCTAAGGCGGAACAGGAGCAGCGCGATCTTGTGTCTCTGATGGTGCTGTTGCGCTGCGATAGCGCCTGGGAAAAGCTGCTGATTCCGGCCTTTGTCTTTTTCTTTCAGAAGCTGTATCCCTTTCCTTGGGTGAACAATCCTAACCGGAAGATGGCGGCAGCGGCTGGGGGATGTATTCTGTTGCGATCGCAAGCCCTCAAAAAAGCAGGTGGACTCGTCACGATCAAAGACGCCCTGATTGATGATTGCTCCCTAGCCGCTGCCGTCAAATCATCAGGACCGTCGGGAAATATCTGGCTAGGATTAACGACCTCAACTGTCAGCCTGCGGCCCTACACGTCCCTAGACAGCATCTGGACCATGGTGGCCCGTACCGCCTTTACCCAGCTCAACTACTCCCCCCTCTTGCTGATCGGCAGCATCGTTGGCATGAGCTTAGTCTATTTGGCCCCTCCTCTGAGTCTGCTGTATGGCTGTATCGCTGGCGTTCAGAGCATCGCGATTGTCGGAGGTGTCACTTGGCTATTGATGGCAATAGCCTACTGGCCCACTATTCGCCTATACCGCCTCTCGCCGCTGTGGACCTTCGCGCTTCCCCTAATTGCGGTGTTTTATAACCTCATGACCCTTGACTCTGCCCGCCGCCACTGGCAAGGCAAAGGTGGAGCCTGGAAAGGGCGCGTCTATCCCGCCCGCTGAGGTTTGCGTTGGGGTAAAGTTAGGGGAAGGCTGCGTGCCCCAATGCCCCTTCAGAATTGAGTCAGATGGTTTTCAATTGGTTTCGTCGTCAGTTTGCTCCCGAGTCTCCAGAAGACGAAATGCCAGATGTTGATGAAAGCGTTTCAGAGGTCGAATCTACTCCGAAATCGGACGATTCATCAGCAGAAGCGGATGACCCTGACACCTCTGGGGAGGCTAAGCCCGACTATCTCAACTGGGCCAAAGCCGCCTTTGAGAATATTCAGCAACAGCAAGAGGCCGCAGCTGAGACGCCTGAGGCTACAGAACCTGCCGAGCAGCCAGAACCCGCCGAACAACCTGAAGAACCTACCGAACAATCTGCGACTATTTCTGAAGCGTCTGAAGAAACTCATACAGACGAGACAGAAGTCCTGGCGGAGGAATCTAGCGAGAGCAGTGCTGAGGCTGAAGAGGCCGCAACGCCCGAGCCAGTGATGGAACCCTCAGAACCAGAACCACCTCCTATCCCAGAACCAGAACAAACTCCACAGATTTTGAGTCAGGGGGCTGACGCCGTTAACGCAGAACCCGTCGCAGAAGCGGTGGACTTTGATGAAGGCTTTATCTGGTCAGCAGAAGTCTTGGCGGCTCAGGGACGACGTCCTGAAGACGTTTCAGTCGAAGAGATTACCTGGCTAAAGAAACTTCGGCGTGGGTTGGGCAAGACCCGGCAAGGTCTGGTCAATCAAATTAAAGCCGTCGTCGGTCAAGGCCCACTCAATCAAGACGGTGTCACCGAAATTGAGACGCTGCTGCTGCAGGCTGACGTCGGCGTGACCGCCACCGATCGTGTTCTAGAGGCGCTGCAAACGAAGCTACGCGCAGAAACATTGCCCCCAGACGAGGCCATTGACTACCTCAAGCAACTTCTGCGTGAAATGCTAGAGGAGCCTTATCAGAAAGACTATGCCCCGGCGATTACCCCCGAGCGGGGAACCCTGAATATTTGGTTGATGACCGGCGTCAATGGGGCTGGAAAAACCACCACCATTGGCAAAATTACCCATGTGGCTAAACAGTCTGGCTACAACTGTCTGATCGCTGCTGCTGATACCTTTCGTGCTGCTGCTGTCGAGCAGGTCAAAGTGTGGGGCGCACGCAGTGGCGTCGATGTAATTGCCAATCCTGGCCAAAACACTGACCCGGCAGCGGTTGTCTATGATGCGATCGCAGCTGCTCATTCCCGAGAGAGCGACCTGTTGCTAGTGGATACGGCCGGTCGCCTGCAGAACAAAAAGAATCTGATGACTGAACTGGAAAAAGTACGCCGGATCATTGATAAGAAAGCCCCCCAAGCCAAAGTGGAGTCTTTATTGGTCTTGGACGCAACTTTAGGCCAGAACGGACTGCGGCAGGCCCAGGTCTTTTCTGAAGCCGCTCAGCTTACGGGGGTTGTGCTCACGAAGCTCGATGGAACAGCGAAAGGCGGCGTTGCCCTTGCGGTGGTCCAGCAGCTAGGTTTACCCATCCGCTTTATTGGTGCTGGTGAAGGTATTACTGATCTGCGACCTTTCTCTAGCTATGAATTTGTCGAAGCGTTGTTAAGTTCCTAACCTGATGAAATCGTTGTTTTTTGAACCTGAGCAACATAAATGTGAAAACCTAATTTTCCTTAAAGATGGAAAAATTATTCCTTAATCCTTAATCTGGCTCATATTCCTGACATAACTGTATCCTGAAGCATAATGTCGCCCTCGTATCAGCTAATTAAAGTCTATTGCGCTATGCTCCGGGAAGATCTGATGTGAGGGTTGAACAACTTCCACTGTCTATACTGAGCTGCATCGCAATTCAAACTTTATTTGATGTTAGATAAATAAGTCTTAGTGTGTTAACAACAGTGTTAAGCTGTCTGTTCAGAACAGCCCTCGCACTTTTCAGTGAGCTTGCGTTAGCCAACTGACGTTTTTGACAATATGTCTGCCATTCCAGCGCCACAACAACCCTCTCAGTCCGTGGGATATGACTATCCAGGGATTGCGGGTAACGTGACGACATTAGCCGCGCTACAGCAGCAAGTTGCCGACCTGCAGCGAGAGCAGGCCAAAGCTCAGGATTTGCTGAGTTCTTTGAGCTTTTCGCTGCGTAGTTTCAATAATCTCAATCAATTTCTGGCGCTGATTCCTCTGATCGTTAGTCGGGTGACAGATACCAACGCTGCTGCGCTAGTGCTCTTTCGGCCCAATGGTCAGGTCTCTTTGGAGCAGCTTTATTGCCATGAAGGTCAACAGTGTCAGAAACTTCGCCATACCCTTGACGATGCCATTCAACAGCTTAAGGTGTCATCTAAGTCGCCGGGTTCTCCTAGTGATTTTCTAGAGCAGATCTTAGATCAGCAACTGGCCCAGGACTATCGATGGTTTAGTACCTCAATTTTGGTTCGAAACTTAGAGCCTCATGAACGTGGTCGTCTCTACCTTTTTAGTCGTGAGCCTAGTTATGAGTGGACTGATACCCGACAAAAGCTCGCGCAGTTGGTGGCCGATCAAACGGCTGTTGCCATTGAGAATGATGAGCTGACTCAGCGAGTCCGTCAGCAGGAGCGTCTCACCCGCGAACTAGAGATTGGTTCTGAGATTCAGGCTCGCCTTTTCCCGCACCGCTGTCCCCATATTGACGGTGTTGAGCTAGCGGCTAACTGTCAGACCGCCAGTCAGGTTGGTGGGGATTACTACGACTTTATCCCGATCCGTGCTCCTGGTGAAAAGCCCTACGATGGTCTGTCACCTGTGGAACGCTGGAGTTTGGTGATTGGCGATGTCATGGGGAAGGGGGTGCCTGCGGGGCTGATTATGACCATGACGCGGGGCATTCTGCGAAACGATATTCTTAACCAGCATGCACCTGATCAGATTTTGCAAAATCTAAATCAGGTGATGTTCACGGATTTAGAAAGCTCCAATCGCTTTGTAACGCTGTTCTACTCTGAGTACGATCCGCAGAGGCAGGTTCTACGTTTTAGCAATGCGGCTCATCATCCGCCGCTACTGTGGCGGGCCGCAACCGATGCAATCGAGCGCTTAGATACCGATGGCATGTTGATTGGGCTAGATATCAATACGGTCTATCAAGCGGGAGAGACTCGGCTTAATCCTGGGGATACGCTTATTTACTACACCGATGGGTTTACGGATGCGGCGAATCCTGAGGGCGATCGCTACGATGAGGAGAATTTGCTGCAGGCGTTCCGGTCGGCGTGCCATATGTACAGTAGCCCCAAGGCAATTTTGGATTATTTGTTTGATGAAGTACAAACGTTTATCAGCACAGAGACCCGCAATAGTGATGATATGACGTTAATTGTCTTAAAGGTTAAGTCATCCTAGGGATAGGATGCCGGGATGATGTAGGGTGTCATAAGCTGAAATGGCTAGCCTTCTGTTTTGACGAAAGGTTGCCAGTTTATTTTGCACGGAGTTTTTAATGCTGAATAAGAGTCCTTTCATGGCGGTTGCGCTGGTTGGTATTGCGGCCTCATTGGTGGCCTGTGACTCAACTCTGAAGTGGCAGGACTATGCTTCAGAAGCAGGTGGATACACAATCTCTATGCCAGGGGAAGCGGAAGAAAAGACGCGTAAAGTCCCGATTCCTGGGGGGCAAGAGCTAGATCTGAAGCTCGCCGATGTTGAACTTTCTGATGCAGCTTATCTGGTTTCTTACCTCGATTATCCGGGAAATCTTTTGGGAAAGGTCGACACGCAGAATCTGCTTTCTCAGTCTCTGCAGGGGGCTGTCAAAAACAGTATTCAGGGTGAGATTGTGAAGGAAGAGGCGACCACCGTTAGTGATGTTCCCTGTCGCAAGTTTCAGGCGAAGGGGACGGTGAAATCAAAGGATGCCTCGGCACAGGGAATCTTTTGCCTACAGAAAAGTCGGCTATATCAAGTGCTGGCGATCGGTGAAACGAAGGATGATTTTGCTCCAAATGCCGATCAGTTTTTGACATCGTTTCAGATCGACAAGCCAGAGACTTGATGGGTTAAGCGCTTGAGGCATTGAGAGTAGCGGTGGAGGGATGTTGATTCCAGTCTCTAAGCTTAGCTGCTCCATCGGTTCTCTGTGGTGACTGCTTATGATGTGTCGGTAGGCTATCTGCTCAGGTTTCTATGGTTTCGGCTCTGCGGAGATGAGATCGCATTCTCTTACACAACGTTAGCTGGCAACAATTTGAAGCCCTCCTTCAGGACTTGGGCGACCACCGTGCTGCCCGTGTTGCCTACGATCGCGGTACTTTGGAAATCATGACCCCTTTCCCTGGGCATGAATACTACAAAGAAGTCCTGAGTGATGCGACTAAAGATATCGCAGACGCTCTAGACCGTGATTATGAAAGTTATGGGTCTACCACCTGGCGTAGAAAAATCAAAGAGGCGGGTTTAGGGCCGGATAACTGTTTTTATTTCCAGAACGAGTCGCTTGTACGCGGAAAGCTGGAGTTTGATCTCGATCGAGATCCATCCCCTGACTTATCGCTAGAGATTGATTTGACCCGTAAGTCTCTGAATCGACTCCCTATTTATGCTCGATTGGGAGTGCCAGAACTGTGGTGCTATGACGATGGGGAAATCACAATCTACCACCTCCAAGAAGGTGAGTATGTTGAAGCGGCCCAAAGCCTAGTTTTTCCTGAATTGCCGATTCAATCGCTGCCCTATGTCATTGAAGAACACCGTCAGCAGGGACGACGTGTCCTGCGTCAAGCGATTAGAGAGTGGGCAAAAACGTATCGGACGACGTTCTGAACTATTATTTGCTGCCGTAGTAAAAAGCGATCTCTTTCTCTTTTAGCGGTGCCCAATCGGCATCGACTAGCATTCGATTGAGTTCATCTTGGGGTAGATGCTTTGCGCCAATGCGGACGGTGCGCGATCTCATTGTGTTTGTAACCCCACTGCGCTGGCGTCCGGCTTCAAACGCCATCACTTTGTTGTAGACCTCTAGCTTGACCGGTGGGATCGGGGAGCCATCTAGGTCTAAGCCCTTTGCAATCGCAACATCCACTGCATCTGCACCCGTGGTCGAAGATTGAGAATTTGTCATCATCAGGCTCCCGCTCAGTTCCTTTGGGATTGTATCAGGCTAAGCTGCGGCTTATGCCTAAGCAATCGATGTATCATAAAGGCCGCTTCTATGATCTGTCCCAAAAGATCTTGCGGAAACATTCACCCCACAAAATCAATAGATTCGCTCAAGCTACAGGATTCAAGGTCACTGCCATGCTGATGGTTATCTCTCCTTCAAAAACGCTGGAATTTGAGGGACAGCGACACTCTATACATACCGTGCCGGTCAAGCTTGAGCAAAGTCAGCAGCTTATTCATCAACTCAGACCCTTTAGTCCCGAAGAGCTTATGCAGTTGATGGGCATCAGCAACAAGCTCGCTGATCTCAACTACGAGCGGTATCAAACCTTTCAGACGCCTTTCACGCCAGAAAATGCAAGACAGGCACTGTTTGTTTTTAAGGGGGATGTCTACAAAGGGATTGAGATTGAGAGCTATGGCGCAGATGACCTGGACTTTGCTCAAAATCATCTGCGTATTCTGTCTGGCCTTTACGGTATTCTCAAGCCCCTCGACTTGATTCAGCCCTATCGCCTGGAGATGGGAACAAAGCTTGCCAACCCGCTGGGTAAAAACCTTTATGAATTTTGGGGCACTCAAATTGCAGAGGTTCTCAATGCCGACCTTGCACAGAACCCAACGCTAGTGAACCTGGCCTCTAATGAATACTACAAAGCCATTAAACTCGATCAGCTCCAGGCCAACCCCATCAACATTCACTTTAAAGAAAATAAAAACGGCACCTATAAAACCATTGGTTTATTTGCAAAACGGGCACGAGGACTAATGGTTAACTATGCAATCCAGCATCGAATCACAGAGGCGCAGGATCTGAAAGCTTTTGATATTGAAGACTATCACTTTCACCCAAAGCTGTCTAAACCTCAAGATTGGGTCTTTAGCCGAGGCTAATAAGGGGAAGTCAATCAACCGGCTTTGGAAAGGGCTCGGAACATGGAGCACTGCGATGGCCTATGATGCGACCAAAGCAATTGTTTAGGGCCTGACCGTTAGCACGAGTCGTCAGGGGTTGCAGCAGGCACTGGCGAATCCTGGCTTCTCGACTCAGGGTGCGACAGGGCAGGTTGTCTTTTTGCCTACAGGAGATCGAAACGGTCAGGCTGTTCTAGTTAGAATTCTCCCTAGTCAGCGGTCGGGTACGGGATTTGATTTTATGGCTTTTCAAACACAAGGTTCTCCTAAACCCTAGCGATTTATTCTGTCTTCCTTGTCTCCTCTCCTTGGTGCCAGTCGGGGCAAAGTGTGTTCTCTACTAGCCAGCCATAGGGGTAAATGCCGCAAATCAAAGTGACTCTGAATTCAGCCGTCCCGTAGGTTTTCCCGTGATAGTGACTGCAGCCGTGGCAGGTTGTTGAGCAACTAACGGTTTTGATCGGGAAGCCGATTTGCGATCGCAAGATCTGCCGCTGGCTCTGCCGCCCATGCCACCGACGATGAATCCTCTTAAAATGGCTTTGGTTTGCAAGCGAGAATGAATGCGATCCCATAACGGCTTTGCTCCTCAATACTCATTTATAGGCTAACGTTTTGCGAGAAGCGATATCTTAAAGAGAGCCACCAGAACATTGACCTAGTGACGAAGCGGTAGTGCCAGAATGCGACGATACTTTGAGGTTTTAAGACTCTTTTGGGCCACCGCAATCGCCGCCGAAATGGAATACCGCATCAACTTCGTCCTTGCCGCCTTCAGCAGCTTTGGCAGCCTCTTAGGAAGTCTATTTGGTCTTTCTCTCTTTTATCCTCAAGGTGCTGACAATAGTGTTGAAACCTTTCAGGGATGGTCATGGCCGGAGGCACTTTTGGTTCTGGGTCTCTTCACCCTTCTGCAGGGTATCTCTGCCACCTTTTTAGTCCCTAATCTCAACCGGATTGTACGCCATGTCCAGGAAGGAACGCTAGACTTTATTTTGCTCAAGCCGATCAGTAGTCAATTCTGGCTCTCAACCTATTCGATTTCACCTTGGGGCCTGCCTGACATTACCTTTGGATTACTTCTGATCGGCTATGCTGGCACTCGCCTAAGCCTGGGCCTCCCGCAATATCTGGGCAGCATTATTCCTGTCGCCTTGGGCGTGATCATTCTCTACAGCCTTTGGTTCATGCTAGGGGCCACAAGCATTTGGTTTGTGAAAATCTACAACGTCACAGAGGTGCTGCGTGGCTTAGTCGAAGCCGGACGCTATCCGATTGCGGCCTATCCCACGGCCTATCGTATCTTTTTCACATTTATTGTCCCGGTTACCTTTCTCACCACTGTTCCTGCCGAAGTGATGCTGCAGCGGACCAGTGGGGTTTGGTTGTTCGGTTCCTTCGGACTTGCCAGCCTATTATTTTTAATCGCCAACCGTTTCTGGAGATTTGCGCTCCGTTCCTACACCAGTGCCTCTAGCTAGCGGGGCAAGCCGCTCCAACACAATTCTGATCTGAAAACATCCCCGGCCAAGATTTCTCTTGGCGAATGCGAAGGGCTGCCTTTTTTGCATGGCAATCTAGCAAAACTCGCAGGCCAAGCAGCGTGATCATCAAAGTGCGTCCGAGAAGCTCGAAATTGCTTTTAGATATGTTTTTTATTTTAAATCATATTCTTGTCTCTTGCGTTTTTCTGCCACTGACTCAGATGCTTGCGGATGGGGCTGTTGTTGATGGAGGTCTGGCTAAACAGTGGCTCTTCTGAGCCACTGTTATACGTTGATAAACCACTCGATTGAGGCTAGCGAAGAGATGATGGGCGTCAATACTACGGCTAAAGAATTTGCTGAACAACGTTTGGGATTGTCAGCAGTCCGTGTGCAGACTGTAAAAGCCATGAATATAACGGGGAGGCACTACTGCCCCATTTGCGAGAGCAATGTACGCAGTTTTCTATCCTCTGGTTACCCGCTCCGCCCCAATGTTAAATGCCCGGTGTACCGTTCACTTTCAAGGCAAGTGATGGGCTGCAGCTTACTCTTTCCTAAGAACGTTGATCTCGAATGCCTGTAGGGTTTCAGGTAGGTCAATAAGTTTGCCAGCTTCTGTTTTGTTGGAGACAAGGACACGCCAATTCTCTCGTTCGACGGGTATATCCAGCTCAAATGGTTGTTCGTAGGCAAAGTTGATCATCACCAGAACCCTCTCCTGATCGGTCTCTCGGATGTAGGCCATATGCTCATAGGGATAGTGAATGAGAGTTCTCCATCTCCCCTGACGCAGGGCTTCACTCTGTTTCTGGCTCTGAATCAAGCTGCGGTAAAAGTGCCAGACCGAGTCGGGGTCAGCAATAGCCGCTTCCACGTTTACTTCTTGATAGTTGGGATGAACCGGTAGCCACGGTTCAACGTCTTTGCCAAAGCTAAATCCAGCATTGGCTGAATCATCCCACTGCATCGGCGTGCGAGCACCGTCGCGGTTAGGGGGAGCTTCTCCTGAAGGACTGTTGGTAACGGCCTTATCCTGTAGCTTCTCGGGCGGAATATCTTCAAAATCCACCATGCCTAACTCTTGGCCGTAGTACAGCACTGGAGTCCCGCGCATGGTTAATAGCAGCGTTGCAGCTGCCTTGGCAATTGCTTGGGGATTGGTGCAGAGTGCACATTCAATCCAGCGCGACAAATGCCGGGGGATATCGTGGTTGTCTAAGAAATAGGTGGGCCAAGCGCCCTCTGGTGTGATTCGCTCTTTCTTCTGAATTTCGCGCTGCAGATAGCCGGGATACCAGGGGCTGAACGGAAATTCAAAGGCGAAGGGTAAATGCAGTTCGTCGTTATTGATGCCGTAGAATGAGGTCGAATCATAGAGGCGGCTATCAATAAAGGTTTCGCCAATGAGGACGCGATCGTCATATTCATCGATCAGACTGCGAATCTCTCGGATGATTTGATGGTTCTCTGGCAGATCTTTGTCATAAAGGTGATGCTGATTGTGATACGCATTCTTGTCGGTGGCTCCGAACTTGACGGGGTTATCGCGGAAGTACTGATCTTTGCTATAGACGCTGGAGGCATCTAATCGAAATCCATCAATGCCCTTATCGAGCCAGTAGCGCAGGACGTCAAAAATAGCCGCTTTAACCTCAGGGTTGCGCCAGTTGAGGTCTGGCTGATTTTTATTGAAGATGTGGAAGTAATATTGTTCACGGGCTTCACAGTAGGTCCAGCCGGTGCCGCCAAAGTAGGATAGCCAGTTATTGGGGAGGCCATCTTTGTAGCCTGGATCTTGCCAGATATACCAGTCACTTTTATCGTTGTCTTTGCTCTTGCTCGATTCGATAAACCAAGGATGTTGGTTTGAGGAGTGGTTGAGCACCATATCCATGATGATACGGATGCCGCGCTGATGGGCTTCAGCAATCAGGGTCTCAAATTCAGCGAGTGTACCAAAGATGGGGCAGATGTTGCGATAGTCGGAAATATCGTAGCCGTTGTCGATCATCGGCGAGTCATTGACGGGCGAGAGCCAGATGGCGTCTATTCCCAGAGAGGTCTGGCTATCTAGATTGCCGTCATTGAGATAGTCCAATCGCCGAATGATGCCACTAATATCGCCGGTTCCATTGCCATTGCCGTCAGAAAAGGTGAGGGGATAAATCTGATAAATGACACCACTTTGCCACCAAGCTTGCGTTTGATCTTGGCTTTGTTGATTCCCCATGGATTTCCCTTTTAAATTGCAGGCTGATGTGAATTGCTACGTCAAACGTCCGCAGAGAACGTTAGAACACTGCTGTCACCCAATTATCTCAGCGAATGCCAGATTCAATGGCAGAAGTCCATTAGTCTCTTTTATTCTCTGATTGCTTGGAAGTTCCTTTATGAAGAGAGTCTGAATTTTTTGCCTTCAGCAGTGGCTAATGCCTTCTTGGCGGGCGGCTTGTTCTACGGCTGAGGCGACGGCTGTTGCGACCCGAGGGTCGAAAACGGAAGGGATAATATGCTCCCGGCAAAGCTGATCGCTGCCCACTAGGGTTGCGATCGCAAATGCCGCCTGCAGATGCATCGTCGTGGTGATCGCCTCGGCCCGACAGTTCAGTGCACCCCTAAACACGCCCGGAAACGCCAGCACATTATTAATCTGGTTCGGATAGTCACTGCGTCCTGTTGCCACCACCGCCACATCACCTTGAATCAACTCGGGCTGAATCTCAGGAATCGGATTCGCCATTGCAAACACAATTGGATCCTTGGCCATTGTCTGCACCATTTCTGGCGTGACGACGCCGGGAGCGCTGACGCCCAGAAATATGTCTGCATCTTGCATTGCGTCCGCCAGCGTTCCAGATGCTTCGCAGGCTAGGGTTTGCTTACGAGAATTGAGATCGGTGCGGTCTCGGCTCACGATTCCTTTGCGATCGCAAAGGCAAATGTTACTCGCTCCCGCCTTTTGCAAGAGCTGAGCAATCGCAATCCCGGCTGCACCGGCCCCATTAATGACAACCTTGACCTGCGTTATCGGCTTGTGGACCAGCTTCAGCGCATTGATCAGAGCCGCCAGCACCACAATGGCGGTCCCGTGCTGATCGTCGTGGAACACTGGAATCGTTAGCTCACGGCGCAGGCGCTCCTCAACCTCAAAGCAGCGCGGGGCACTAATATCTTCTAGATTGACGCCGCCGAAGACCGGTGCAATCTGCTTCACCGCAGCTACAATTTCATCGACATCTTGCGTCGCCAAGCAAACGGGAAAGGCATTGAGCTGTCCAAATTCCTGGAACAGCATGGCTTTCCCTTCCATGACCGGCAGCGCCGCCTCAGGACCAATGTTGCCGAGTCCGAGAACCGCGCTACCGTCGGTGACCACCGCTACGGTTTTACTTTTGATGGTTAAGCCATAAACTTGATCGGGATCTTCTGCGATCGCCATGCACACGCGCCCCACCCCTGGCGTATAGGCCATCGCCAGATCGTCTTGGCTGTGCAGGGGCTGCTTAGATGCGATCTCAATTTTCCCCCCTCGATGGAGATCAAACGTTCGGTCTGAGACCTCAAGAAACTGCACGTCTTCCAGAGCCTTGACCGCACAGACAATTTTCTCAGCATGCTCAGTGCTGCTAGCATCCACCATCAGCTCTCGAATTTGGGTCGTATGTGTCCGATCTAATAACTCAATGTGGCCGAGACTCCCGCCAGCATCGCCAATCGCTTGAAAGACCGTCGCTAGCATCCCGGCTCGGTTGGGAAGCTTAATGCGAATAGACACACTAAAGCTGGGGTTGGGCGTCAAATTAACCATGCGACTGTCAAAACGATAAAGGGATGGAGAGAGCTGAGTAGGACCTTACCTTTGCAAAGGACCAGTGCTCATTCTACCTGATCCTTTTCTGTCCACTGCTGAGCGTCTCCCTTACTGATTTGTTGTCTGGATCTTGATTCAATCTCAACAGTAGTGGTTGTAGACGCATCCCATCAAAAGTATGATTAGCAGGGCCCTGAGTCTTGAACAGATTCCAGTGCATTTATGGTGGGGCACGATCCGCAAAAGCACCCAACTCAAAATTAGAGGCAACACATCATGGCAGGCCCTGGTCTTTACTTAGCCGCTGGCTTGGCGTTGATTCACGCCTTTCTTTCAGAGCTCAACATTTGTGCCTTTATCCCTGAACGTAAGTGGCTCTCCTTTGCCGGTGGCGTCTCGATTGGCTATGTCTTTCTCGAAATCTTTCCAGAACTTAGCCGTGCCCAAGAAGAGCTCGAGCATTCTGCCATTCCTTTGGTCGCATACCTAGAAAATCACGTTTATATCGTCGCCCTTTTTGGTTTACTGGTCTTCTACGGTCTTGATATTTTGGCCATCAACTCTCGGCGATTGAACCGGGCTGCCGAAAAAACAGACCGTACCAGTCCCTCCATTTTTTGGCTCCATCTGATTGCCTTTGCGGGGCTGAACGTGATTTTTAGCTATTTGCTTCAGGATATGGCAGACCACAGCTTGCTGCGCTGCATTTTGTACTTTATCGCCGTGGCTCTGCACTTTTTCGTGATTGACCACGGCTTTCGAGAACACCACAAAAGACCCTATGACCGCTACGGACGGTGGTTATTAACGGCCGCAATTGTTGTGGGTGCGATCGCAGGTCAAGCGATTCACCTCAACGAGGCCGCAATTGCAATTGTTTGGTCTTTCCTTGCCGGGAGCCTCATTCTCAATATATTGACGCGAGAGCTGCCAGACGAACGAGAGAGCAGCTTTGGGGCTTTTGTTAGCGGAATTGCTCTCTATACCGGGCTACTGTTGCTGATTTAACACTCGTGAACACGATGCTATCTAACGAAGGTATTTTCCTCCATGTCTGAACAACTGACAAAAATTACCGATCACCAGTGCCAAAACGCTCCAGCTCAATACAACGATCTCAAAGCCCTGTTCCTCAATTGCACCCTCAATCGCACACCGGTTTTATCCCATACCCGTGGCGTCATTGACATTGCCAAAACTATATTTGAAGCCAATGGCGTTCAAACAAAAGTTATCCGGCCCGTGGACTACGAAATTCCAGCAGGCTTGGGTTTAGATATGTCTCAAACAGATGAATGGGACAGAGATGACTGGCCCCAGATTCAAGCAGAAGTTGATGCCACCGATATTTTGGTTTTATGTACTTCAGTTTGGTTAGGCGAGAAAAGCTCTGTGTGTAACCGAGTACTGGAGCGAATGTACGGGTATACGCATCTGCTCAACGCTAAAGGCCAGTACCGCGATTACGGCAAGGTTGGAGCCACCTTGATTACCGGAAATGAAGATGGAGTGAAACACTGTGCCATGAACATTCTGTTTTCCCTCTCTCACATTGGCTATACAATTCCGCCCCAAGTGGATGCTGGATGGTTGGGAGAGGTGGGTCCAGGGCCATCCTATTTAGATCCAGGGTCGGGTGGTCCAGAGAATGATTTCACCAATCGAAACACTACTTTCTTGGCTTGGAACTGTCTGCACATGGCTCGTCTATTAAAAGACAGCGGCGGCATTCCGGCCCACGGAAACTTGCCAGATGCCTGGGATGCAGGTTGTAAAACGGACTTCAAAAACCCTGAGCATAAACGATAGAAGCCCACTTCTGTGATGGTGGCGCTGTAATGCAGCGCCACCGCCCGTGATGACCGCCTGAGTCATGCAGGCGGATTCTTTTTGAGCATGTTCATTGCCATTTCCATACTCACCTTCAGGCGATTGACAGAAGAGGCTAAGACGCCAATCTCATCGTTGGCCTGATGCTCGTAGTCCGTGTTGAGGTTGCCTGTACTGACCTCCCGTGACCAAACGGCCATTTCTTTGATGGGAGACACCACCGCAAACTTTAAAAACAGGTTGAGGGCAATCACCGCGATTAAGAAGCCGATGGTAAGAATTCCAATGACGAGTACCTGTAGCTTGCGGGCGTCCGCTAACACTCTCCCTGCAGGTACTGAAATCGTCTGGGCACCCACAATTTCATTGAGCTGCCAGCCAAAGCCATTCTCCCGACCGTAGGTTGCCAGTTGACTCTTGGGAGCCGCCTCAGGTGTGCTGTGACAGCGCAGGCAGCTTTCTTTCTTAATTTCTATCGGTCGAGCCACGTAGTATAGGTTCCCGCTCTGTAGGGAGCGAAACCCTGACTTCGTTTTAAGATCGGGATTTTTGCGAAAGTCTTCGACAATCGCTGTCTCGAATTTGTCAGCTTTATCACGGAGGTTAGTGGGATTGAGGGTCGCTTCTTTATAGAAGAAATCTGTGTAGGCATCACGCTGGCGCAGATATTCAAATACTTCCCGAGCCGAGTACCCCGGTACGGTCTGGGGTAAAAACTGATCTTCTTGCTCCAAACGATCTGCTAGTTCTGGATTCACCTGTAGGCGGGTATAGTCCCGAACTGAGTCCATCGTTTCGATCAGCACCAGTGCTTTGCGAGTGACCTCTTGTTCCGCATTGCTTTGCAGGACGGTGGATAAAATAAAACCATTGACTGTCACAATCACTAAAAAGGTAATGAGCAGGATGAGATTGAGCTTCATCCCTAACTTTAGGTTTTTCAGCATGTCTGATTCTTTTCTGGTCCTGCGCTAGGACAGTCCTCAATATCGGAATACCAATATTTCTCGAAGAGATTTTCCCAATTATATGGCACAGATATTGTCTTTCCTTGGCTTCTTCTTGATTCTACGAATCATTAATCTCAGACGGTAACGCTAACGGGCTCTTGCTCACGGATAGCATCCGTGAGCAATTCTTAACTTTATAGCTGATTCGGTAATTGGCAAGAAGCGTTCAGGCTAAACTAGCTGGGGTATGAGTGCTTGGATTATGTCAATTTATTTGTAGAGTTATGCCGTCCCGCCGTCTTTTCTTGTCTTGCTCGTTGATTTTGATGGCGTTTTTGGCCGGTTGCGGTCCGACGACGGATTCAGGAACGAAGAGGCGGCTCACTATCGGCGTTGTTAGCTACGGAGAAGGGCAGCGTTCCCTAGAGCAGTTCGAGGGGCTCAAGAATCATCTTGGAACCAGTCTCAAAAGTTTGATTGAGCTAGAGCCAGCGTTGAACGAACGGCAGGCGATTCAGCAAATTGAGCGCAATAGCTGGGATTTAGTCTTTGCACCACCGGGCTTGGCTGCCCTTGCCATTTCTCAGGAACAGTACCTCCCTCTGCTATCAAGAACGGGAGGGACGAAAGAAAGATCGATTGTTGTGGTTCCCGATAACAGCCCAGCCCAATCGCTGGAAGATTTAGCAAGCAAGCCATTAGCGTTAGGGCAAGAGGGCTCTGCCACAGGGTATTATTTGCCACTGTACAATCTCTACGGTCTGACAATGTCAGAGGTAAGCTTGGCTGCAACGCCCAAGGGTGTTCTACAGCTTTTAGACAGCGGCAGCGCTTTTGCTGGGGCTCTGTCAGTGGCCGAGCTAGAAAAATATCGCTCTGAGTTTAGCGGTACAAAATTCCGTGTATTGTTTCGAGATTCCCATGCTGTGCCAGCCGGTTCTGTCTTGGTCGGTCCAACGGTGGATCGTAATTTGCAAGAAGAGATTCGCACGGCTCTAGAGTCAGCCGGAGCGCCAGTGGCCGCAGCAGCAGGCTATGCTGCCAATTCAGAGCCACCCGACTACAGCTATTTAATTAAGGTGGTTAAGCGAGTACGGCCGATTGCGGAGCGCATTAAAGAGAAGCCAGCACCTCTCTACGAGAGTGAATAAGGTGCGGTTGTGACCAACACATTGTTGATTCGAGACGTTCAAGCTTCTGATCTGCCGGAGATTGCCTGTCTCTTTTATGAGACTGTGCATCACGTCAATGCTCAAGACTACAGTGCTGAGCAGCTAAAGGCCTGGGCACCGAGGGTCTATGAGTCGTCTTACTGGGAAGAACGATTTAGAGATATTCAGCAGGTCTATGTTGCCGAAAACCAAGGCCAAGTTGTGGGGTTCGCCGAGCTTGAAAGCACGGGGCATATTGGCTGTTTCTATGTCCATCATCAAAGGCAGCGGTGTGGTGTGGGTGCTCAGTTGATGGTGCAGATTGAGACGGATGCGAAGTCTCAGAACCTTTTGCGTCTGTTCTCAGAGGTCAGCCTTACGGCGCGTCTCTTTTTCGAGCGTCAGGGATTTAAGATTGAACGCCAACAGGAACGTCTGTACCGTGGCGTACGGTTTAAGCAATTTTTGATGGCTAAGCGACTTGCCGACTCAGAGAATTTGAGTGGACTGGAGACTGACTTACGGAGGCGGCTTACGGAGGTTTTGACTGGAGATGGGTTAGACCGTTGTGCCGCACTTCAGTGGGTAAGCGAAACTGATCACCCTTGGTCTGTGTGCGTATGGAACTTCCAAACGTCTAAACTGCTGACGGTGGATCAGCTCTTATCCCTGACGGAACATGCATTGGATGTGTCGGTGAGGGAAGTTGATTTTTTAACGTTTTTTGAGTCGGCGACCCGCCATCAAGACTGGCACGGAGAAGAAGAAGTTGCGATCGCAACTCAATACCGTCACCTCGTCCAGTTCTTACAGGCTGAATTGCTCAATCTCCAGGTTTTCAAAGTGGGCGAGCAAGCGCTAGATATTTATGTTGTGGGCCACACCCGCGACCAGCAACTCGTCGGCATCACCACCAAAGCCATCGAAACTTGAGCGTCCTTATCGGCACTCTAAAGATTCGCGGGTAGACACCCCCGTGACCGGATTAACGCCGTCTGCCACTTCGCAGAGGGCGATGACCTGCTCTTTATCAATGATGGAGCCACTGAAGTCCGCACCGGTGATATCAGCATCCCGTAAGCTGCACTGCAGAAACGTCGACTCTAGGAGAATCGCGTTCCGAAAATCGGCCTCAATAAAGCTTGTGAGATAGGCAAACCCGTAGGATAAATTAGCTTCTTCAAAGTTAGCCTTAGATAGGTTAGAAGCATTGAAGACCACTCCTTCGAGCTTGGTCTTGCTGAAGTTGGCTCCTGAGAGTCGGGCCTCGGCAAATTCGGCTTCCTGTAGGTTTCGACCAGAGAAATCATTACCAGAGACCTTGAGGTCATCATTGGCGCGGGTGGCGGCAGAGCTAGCAGCAAAGGCCGGTGAGGGGAGTAGCAGCAGTAGTGCTAAGACAGCGCTGAGCAAGCCAGTAAAAATCCGTGACATAGGTGTTGATACAGTAGCGTGAACAATCTTTAAAGTGGAGCGTAGAAGATGTCTACCCCAGAAATTAATCATAAACTGAGCCGGTGGCCTCTGAGAGTTTGGATAAACTTTGGGGTAACGACCGTTCTCAATATAAGAGAAATAAAGGAGTTGTGAGTCTAAGCATTGCAGCATCATTTATCGGAAATGTATCAGGTGAAGAATAACTCACAGGGGCAGAAGGCTTGAAACGTTTGCCTCAGAACTTTGTATGGCTAGTGCTTATCGTTCTTCTCGGTGCGATTCTCCGGTTCTGGAATTTGGACCTCAAGCCACTGTGGCTTGATGAAACCATTACAGCTCTGTTTAGCCTCGGCCATACCTACAGCGAAGTTCCCCTAGGGCAGGTCCAGCCTTTAGCAGATCTCTTTAGGCTATTCCAGTGGCAGCCTGCTTCTTGTATTGCGATCTCTGCGGCGATTCGAGCGCAGTCCACCCATCCACCTCTCTTTTTTTGCTGGCTGCATCAGTGGCTCGGCTGGGTTGATCGCTTTGATATGAGCTTGGCTTGGAAGTTGCGATCTCTTCCTGCTTTCCTCGGCATCCTTGCTATCCCTGCTGTCTATCGCCTCAACCGTGTGGCTTTCTCTCCCTCTGCGGGTCTGGCTGCCGCTACGCTGATGGCTGTGTCGCCCTTTGCCGTTTATCTTTCTCAAGAGGCCCGCCACTATACATTGCCGATGCTGCTGATCATCCTGTCGCTGGTGGGATTGGTGCTGATGCTGCAGGATCTGTGTGAGCGTCAGGCTATCAACCTGGGCGTTTGGATGGGCTGGAGCCTCTTGAATGGGCTGGGTCTGTACACCCATTATTTTTTTGCCCTGGCCGCGACGGCTCAGGTCCTGACGCTGTTAAGTCTGAGCTGGATGTATCGCGCTAGACTGCCCCGGCGAGTTTGGGGTGTGATTGGACTTGCGATCGCAACCATCTTGCTTATCGATGCTCCTCTCTTGCCTCAATTCTTCGAGCATCTACAGCGTCCCGCCACCGACTGGCTCAACCTAACAACCGCAGGATTGAATCGATGGACTCCGCTTCTGCGCTTCACTGCGAGTCTGGTCATTATGACCGTTATTTTTCCCGTTGAGCAACAGCCTTTGGGCATCACCATTGTCAGCGGTTTGGCGATCCTCTCCTTAACGGCAGGGTTAGGCTGGCGTGTTTTTCGCGGCCTTCAGCGACTCTGGCGAAGTGCGGCTACCCATTTTTCACTCCTTCTTCTAGCTCATCTCTTGGGTTGGCTCCTGCTTGAATATTTTATTGTCGTCTACGGCCTTGGCAAAGATCTGACCCTAGCCTTCCGCTACAACTTCATGCTTTATCCCCTTGTGTGTGCCTTGATCGGTGCTGGCTTGACGGCTCCATCCGACCTGGAATGGAAGCGTAGTCAACCTGCTAATTTTCAAGCTCGTGCTCAAGGGATACGGCGCGACCTACCCTTGGTTACGCTGGTGGGGTTACTGAGTTCTGCTTGTGTCGTCTCTGGACTCGCGTTTTTAAAGCCATTTCAGCCTCAACAGATTGTGCAGCGGCTGCAGACAAGCACCCCAATCTTAGTGACCCAAACCTATGAAAACTGGCAGTCTGTAGCTTTTGGGCTCAGCATAGCCGTGAATAGTCCTGCAACACAGCAGAGCACCTGGCTTTTCCAGTCGTCACCCATCATGATCGACATTGAAGAACAGGCTCAAGCGCCTCTGATCTGGTTGTTTAGCGATCTTACAGACCAGAAGCCTCTTCCTTCGGCTCTAAAAATCAGTTCTTCCCCGACAAAACTCACTACAAACTGTCCTGCTGTGGGGGAGCAGCATCAGGCGATGAACGTTAGGTATCAGTCCTATCGCTGCATTCCCCAAAAACCTACGAGATAGACCTAGTCACTTAACTTAGCCGTAGTAGACAGTCCCTGAAACCCCTGAGACCTGTTCTTGCTGCTGGCGGCTGTTGAAACTCACCACCGCTGCCGGAGGCAGACCTCCCCAAGTCAAAAGCTGCTCAATTAAATCTTGCTGAACACCTGATCGAGACGCTGCAAAATGTCGGTTTTGTCCCAGCCGTAGACGATGAATTACGTCCTGAACCTTCAGATAGGTGTGTGAACGATAACGAACGGCTCCCGAGCGATCTGCGATCACTAGCCCCCGAGAAATAGCATTCGCAATATCGTGGGTCGTCACACCCTGCTTAATAGTGACAGAGGCCGCATCTAGGTCAGCATCGTAGGCCAGTTGAGTCAGAGCGACGATTGTCGTATCAGAAATCCCCGATCCTTGCGCGGCCGCACTCCAATTTTCTCCTAGGCGCAGCCGTCGAATAACGTTCTGAACCTTGAGGTAGGTGGAAGAGCGATAGGGAACGTCACCCACTCGATTGGCGACCACTAATCCGCGCGACAGCACATTGGCAAGCTCTTGGTTGGCTGCGATATCAGCAAGTCGACTGGCTGTATCATTGACTGCACCCACTGCAGGCTGAGGTGGCACAGCGGTCACGATAGGGGCAGGACTCGCCGCAAGAGGAGACTGAGTGGAAGGCGCTGACTCAACAACAGATGTAGGAGCTGATCCCTCAGGTGCTGCCGCCGGAGCTGCTTGTTCAACCGTATCTGCCCCAGTACTCTTTAACCCGAGTTTCCTTAAGTTAACTCCCGCGACCGTTGCATAGCGGGCTGTCGAAGACTTAGGCCGCAATGCATCAAGGAGTGACTCTTCCGGCTCAGCCCCAGGCGATGATACTGCGACGGTGCCGCTCGAACGAGATGGCAAGCGCTGGGCAGCGGCCTGACGGCGAGAGGCTGCTTGCAGAGCGGCAGCTTGTTGACGTTCGCGAAGTGACTGACGCCGGGACGCCGCCTGTAGAGCTAGTGCCTGCTGGCGCTCTTGATCGGCCTGTCCAGAAGGTGCCTGACCCGGCTTCTGAGGCTGGCGTTTCAAGGAAGGCTGAGTTTTGGGCAGTACCTTCGGTGGAGCAAAGCCAGTGAGAGGACCGTTGGAGACAGAGTTAGAGTTCTTGCTGGGAGAGTTCTGGGACTGCGCCGCAGTAAATACTGGAGTAGATGGTCGCATCTTGAGGAAAAACAGCCCTAAAAAAGCTGCTGCGAGGCTACCCGCAACAATGCCACCCTTGAGGAGTCTCTGACGATAGTCTTGCAGAGACTGAAGGTCACTGGCGCATTCATCTTTCTCTAGGGGAACAGCGTAGTCTGCACCCAGAGACGGAACAAACAGGCTCAACGGTTCATCCTGTTTAAGAGCCGCAAAGCTCTCCTCCTGGATGTCTTGAGGGATAGAAACGCCCGGACGAGCTGCAGAATAACCGCTCAAAGTCTGCAAACTTAGAGAGGCGAGCTGGGGAGGTGTACCTTGGGGTTTTACTAGCTTGACAGGCCCTTGCTGAAGGCACCCAAAGATAGACTTTAAGACATCTGCTGTTAGAGGCTCTTCCAGGTGGTAGCAAAGAAATAGAGGCACATAGCCCTGGTCAACATTCTCGTTAAATACCCAGCCAAAGAAACTATCCTGGGGCGTGACTTGATGAACATAGGCCGCCTGATATCGAGCCTCATAGGGATTAGATGGATCCCAGTACTGTTCTACAATCCTTTCCATGAAAGTATTCTGGACGTCTGGCGATACGCGATCGCCCGCCAACAACTGCAGTCCAGAACTCTGAAAACTCGTATAGACGAGTTGATTCAAATGCAAGGTCATCATTACCTCAGTTTATCCCCTAAGGGGCTGATCTGCTGTCCTTCTTCTATCTAAGGGAATGGCCGTCATCTCAAATTGTTCCACACTTGCCTTAGCAAGCGGGAGCCGCACTCGGAAACAACTCCCCACTCCAATGCGGCTGCTCACGGTAATTTTCCCATTATGCTGCTGCGCAATCGCTTGAGCAATCGATAACCCCAACCCCACACCGCCATCTCGACGGTTTCTTGCTCTGTCAGTCCGCCACAGTCGCCGAAAGACAGACCGAATCTGGCTAGGGGCAATGCCGATACCTGTATCTTCAAAAGTGATAAACACAGATTTGACTGATTTTTCCATTCTTACCTTAACAGATCCACCTGCGGGAGTATACTGCAGGGCATTATCTAGTAAGTTTGAAAATAAGCGAGTCAGCTTAGCCTCATCCCCGAGGATGGTCACGTCTGGAATCAAAACCGATTCAAAAGTGATTGTTTTGCTTTGAGCCTGAGGTTCTAGAAGCGTCAACAGACCCTGCAGAATCTTGTAAATAGAGGTTTGAGTTTCTTTTGATGTGTCTTGCGTGTCGGCTGCGACCTCAGACCGAGCCAGAAACAGCAGATCTTCAACTAGGGTGATCATTTGATCTGTGGCGCTAGAAATGGCAGATATCTTTCTAGTGTTTTTGGGGTGAATTCTCTCTGGGTGCTTCATGAGCACGTCGAGTGAGAATTTGATGGCGGTCAGCGGGCTACGAAGTTCGTGGGAGGCATCAGCTGTAAACTGCTTGAGTTTTTTATAGCTCCGCTGAGTTGGCTCTAAGGTGCGGTGGGCGAGCAACATCCCCCCCAAGCTACTCAAGCTGAGGGCGACGAGACCACCAATGCCGAGCCCTAAGCGTAATTGTCTAATCAGTCGTTCAACTCTGTGGGTTGACTCTGTTGCTAGTACATAGCCTTCAATCTGCCCAGCATTGGTAGCAGAGGGGACGGCTAAAAGTACAGAACGGGTATTGGGACTGAGAATGATTGAGCGACCGGGATTTGCGCCTGTATCTGGGGGCAAGTCAACAAATACTGTTCCTTGATCTAGTAGAGATATTTTGCGGTCGTTGTACCAGGTCAAACCTTGCTGATCGCGGTGCAGCAGACGGGGCCACTGCATCTCTTGGCGAAGGAGGGCGTCCTGCCCCTCAGATTTTAAGGCCACTAGGCTCGGCCGGCCGGACTCAGCTAATGTTGTGAGACGGGCATCTAGTTGCGCATTGACGACGTGGACAAATCGCAAATAAATAGCCAGGGCCGATGTTCCGAGAATGGCTGTCATGACAAGCCAATAAGTTGCAAGTAAACGCCAGCCTAAGTCTTTAAATACCGTCATCAAAAAGTTATAGGAAGAACGAGAACAAAATGTGTCCCAGAGAATCTCCAAGCACCGTTTCTTTTTGGATTTTCAGAAGATAATAAGCGATTGTACTTACCATATCGTTTTCAAGGTCATTTCGTCATTGAGTTCCACCATAACGAACAGAATAGGGATTGAGGTGTGACTTTAGTTTGGCCCTGAATTCCTCTTTATTGAAAGGGCTTGAGTATTTGGGACTGCAGAAAAAGATGGGCGGGGGTTGCTTCGCTTTCAGGCTTACCTTCCTTGAGGTGTAAGGTTTGTTGAGAGAATTAAATTAGGTGAGCAAGCCACGGGGAGAGGCACACAGTCGTTCGTGGATTGATCTTTCTCGATATTCATGTTGCTGAGAGCTGCAGAAAAGCTATTTCTGCGGCAGCTTTTTCCGCCGCCTTGATGCTACGACCGGTCCCGCTGGCTAAGCAGTTGCCTTGAACCCAAACTTCTGCAGCAAAACGCTGATCTTCATCAACAGCTTTTTGGGGCTGATAGGTGTCCTGCACACGATACTCTGGCAAAATACCGTAGTGAGCTTGGGTCCACTGTTGGAGGGCTGCTTTGTAGTTCTGATAAGTCGGGTCAGCTCGAACAACAGCGGCTTGCTGCTGCAGTTTTGGCACGAGCCAAGGTTCGATTAACGAGAGATCTTCGGTGCTGAGATAAAGGGCGCCCAATAGTGCTTCGAAGGCATCCGCTAAACGGGAAGCTTCGCCTCTGGGGTCGCCCATTGCGCTAGGCCCGATGGTGAGAAAGTTCTTGAGTCCGTAGGTTCGGGCGAGATCTGCAAGGGCACGATCGCTCACTAAGGCAGAGCGGACCGCAGACCAGTCACCGACCTGGTTTGATCGATTGTGTGCCCAAAGGATTTTTGCCATCAATAGTCGAATGACTGCATCGCCAACGAACTCAAGCTGCTCGTAGTTAGCGGTTGATGAGGCCGTGGGATGGGTGAGGGCGAGGTCAAGCAGTGCCCACTGCACAGCGGTTGAATCAGTCAAGCCAAGGCGAGAGATTAAGGTCTGAAGCTGTCGCTGTCGGCTGGGATTAGTGAATGTGGAGGACATGAGGAAGCATTGCTAACCTGCGGGGGTGAAAGAGCAGGACATAAGCCGGGTTCTGTTCTCCTAGCGGTGTTCGGTCCAGATTGGCCGTTCACTAGGGGGCGGTTATCTATCTGGGTCATTTGTTGCCAAATGCCTCAAGCGGCCTCTAAAGCTGGAACTGGAAAAAGACCAACCTGGCTCCATCTGCCTTGCTCCCCACCGGGGTTTACCGAGCCAACGCCTCTCGACGTTGCTGGTGCGCTCTTACCGCACCCTTGCACCCTTACCTGTGCGTGACCTGCACGCCATCGGCGGTATGTTTCTGTGGCACTCTCCTCACGGTCACCCGCACTGGGCGTTACCCAGCAAGTCTGGTCTTTCGGGAGCCCGGACTTTCCTCAAATCTACCGTCGGCAAATTTGCAACCACCTGCGCCTACTCTTTCGCTCCTTATCTTAGCTTGGTGGTCGTTGATTTTTGCTCCTAAAATGTTCTGAGGGGGGGCAAAATGCCCACTCAACTAGACGGCTCTGGCATCGACTGAGACAATGGACTCGATTTCCTTCGGCACTTTTGTTGGGGAGGCTTCGGTCTAGCGGCGAGTGGTTCATGAGGTCAAAACGATGTTGTACAAGTCTCCACTAAAGTTTGCATGGGCAGTTTTGATTGCTTCGACAACTGTTTCTAGCCCTGTTTTGGCTCAGGTGCTGGCTCAGTCGGCATCAACGGCACTTCCGGCGGGAACTCAGCTCAAAATTGGCGATTCTAGCCAAATGGCTCCGATCAACCAGGCGATCAAGCAATCCTTTGAAAACCAATACCCTAATGCCAAGCTTGCGATCGCAACTGGAGATGCTGCGGCTGATGTTGGTGCGGTACTGGCTGGGACGCTTGATTTAGCTTCTATTAGCCGACCGCTGACGCAGGATGAGCGACGTCAGGGGCTGGTACAGCTACCGGTGGCTCGGGAGAAAATCGCGATTGTGATCGGCACTGAGAATCCTTTTCAAGGCAGTTTGACTATTGAGCAGGTTAATCAGATTACGACGGGTGAGGTGACTGACTGGAAGCAGGTGGGGGGAAAGCCTGGACCGATTCGCGTGGTTCAACGTCCGCCGACGGGTAATGCGGCGCAGGCACTGCAGCGGTATCCTGATCTGCGGACGACGCTGGCGGGTCAGGAGGGAAATCAGCCGCCGGTGACGATTGATGGGTTGGCGGCGGCTTTGGGTAAAGATGGCCTCAGTTTCGCCCTTGTTAGTGAACTGGTGGGCCGTGACAGTAGTATTCAAGCCCTGTCAATGTATGGTAAGTGGCCGGCAGATGAGAAGTATCCTTTTTCGCAGCCGTTCACCTATGTCTACAAGCAAGAGCCGAGTCCCGCCGTTCAGACATTTTTGGATTTTGTGTCAGAGAAGACGGGGCAGCAAGCGGTTGTAGATGCGATCGCAACTCCCAAAGCCTTTGTTACCGCGTCTGCACCCACTCAGTCAGCCCCACAGCAACCGGAGAATAGCCCGCCACCATCGGACTCGACTAATGAGCCCATCAATACGGCTCAGGCACCGGTTAAGCCAGAGGATGCTGGACTCGGCCAGATTGACTGGCTACCGCTGGTGCTGTCTCTTTTGGGCTTAGGTCTACTGGCCTTGGCTGTGATGAGAGCCACTGCGGCCCGCCAAAAACAGCAGAGCGTTCCGAAACCAGCTCCTGACTACGTCAACCGCGTTAAAACGGAGATGTCGCCCCCTACAGAGCCGGAGGCTGACGCCGATGCCCTCGATTTCAAAGTGGCGGGTCTTGACCTAGAGACAGACGACAGCCCCGTAGCAGAGCTGGACATTTCACCTCAAGAAGCGCGGCGACAGGAGTATATTGTTCCTGAGTTTGCGGAGTTTAACACCCAGGTTCAGGCTGCGACTACCCAGATTCAAGATGAGGATTCTCAAGATATTGCCCCTTTGTCAGAGGCTGACACCCAGCTTCAAGATGATGACGCCACGACCCTGCAGCCTCCTCAAAAGCCTGAAGAACAGGACTAGCTACCCAGAATAAAGGCAATCACGAATAGGCCGTACATGACCCCAATCTTGAGGGCATTGAGCGCTTCTCCCCACAGGGACTTACGTGCTTTGAAGGCATTGCCGTAGAATAGCCAGCTTACAAACTCTGAGACAAACAGCAGCAGAGCCGCTACGGTGATATCCCAGTAGGCGAGTTGGCCAGCAACGGCAGCTAGGGAGAGCCCCAGATAGACGCCAAACAGTAGGGTAATCAGCAACAGAGCAATCCGTCGCCAAGGGTTGCGGAGTTCTTGGGCAATCTGGCGGCCAAGACTGTCGATCAGGGTGTTAAGGCGAGTGTTTTGCATGGGCAATGATGCTCAATACGGTCATGAAACGGGCTTCACCTGGGCTGTAATCCATGAGAGATAGGGCTGGGTTCCGGCACTGAGGGGAACGGCAATAATTTCAGGGATGTCGTAGGGGTGGAGGGCCAAGATCCGCGTCTCTAGGTCTGGAAAATGACTCAGCTCGGTTTTGATCAAGAGCTGCCACTCTTCATCTTTTTGGAGTTGGTTATCCCAGGTGTAAATGGAGGTGACGGGCATTAGACTGATGCAGGCGGCTAGCTTCTCTTGGACTAATGGAGTTGCGATCGCATCTGCCACTTCTCTCGACGGAGCCGTGACCAGCACAAGGCCATAGTTTGATGCATCTAGGTCAGCGTGAGCCATGTCTCAACAGGCGGGCTAAAACTATGCCCCATCATACAGGGTGTCTTCGGCTCATTGTTTCGGCTGACTCAGCTTGGCGACCAGCTCAGCCCGAGCTGAAACCTCAAGCTTACGGAACATGCGCTTGAGGGACTGCTTGACTGTATTTTGGGTAATCCATAGTTCAGCGCCAATTTGTGCATTGGTTAGCCCTTTGGCCACAAGATCTGCAATCTGCTGTTCCCGAGTTGTGAGGCCATGGCGAGCGAGGAGAGGGGGTGAACGCAGGCTAGCAAGCTTTAATGAAATATGCGTACAAACAGCGCTGAGCTTGGCAATATCAACGCCATTGAAAGCAGGTTTTCCCTGTCCACGGGCGAAGTGAAGAGTGCCTGTGAGTTGCCCCTGACCCAGAACCGGTCCCGTCATAATGTGTTCATGATCGTACTCAGAACAGCAAAGACGGTAGAGCTGGCTCTGCTTCCAGCCTCCTGGTGGTAGGACGAGCTGCTCGTGGGCAGGTGCGTGATATTTCTGGACGTACTGGAGAACTGGATCGACGGCTCGCCCTACCTGCTCATAGCGGTCAACGAAGGCTTCTGACACGCCGTGAACGTCTGAGCTGGCAAACATTTTCTGGTCGTTGAAGAGATAAATACCCCACCGGTCAGCCTGGAAATGATCATCAATGTGATCCATGAATCTTGATCGTAGAACTGGCTCGGTTGGAGCGGTTGCGATCGCATCAAATAAGCCGTGCAGATTCATCGATAAAAACCACAAAAGAGTACCCACTTGAGGACTATTGGCATCGCCAGCCCCCCTCTAGCATAGTTGGATATTGCTTGACCCAGAAGAACCACAAACCTATGCAGCAAACCCAAATTGGCTTTTTGATTTATCCAGACGTGATTCAGCTTGATGTGACGGCGGCCTATCAGGTGCTGGCCTTCCCGCCTCAAACCAGCCTCCATCTAATTGCGAAAACCACGGCACCTCTCAAGAGCAATGAAGGACTCATCCTCCAGCCTACCGTTACCCTAGATGATTGCCCGCCGCTAGATGTCATTTGTGTGCCGGGGGGTGGACTGGGGCAGCTCAAGGTGATTCAGGATCCTGATTGTCTGGATTTTTTGCGCCACCAGAGTACTACATCTCAATACGTAACGAGCGTTTGTACGGGTTCTCTGATCTTGGCTGCAGCAGGTCTTTTGCAAGGGTATCGCGCCACTACCCATTACCTGTTTCGCGATCAGTTGGCTTTGCTGGGAGTAGAGGTTGTACCGGAGCGCGTGGTGATTGACCGCAATCGAGTAACCGGCGCTGGCGTTACCTCGGGACTGGACTTTGGCCTGACGCTGCTCAGCTTACTTTATGGTGAAACAACGGCTCAGATGGCTCAGTTGATGATGGAGTACAGTCCAAAGCCGCCGTTTGCAGGTACACCGGAAACGGCAGCACCTGAGGCGGTAGCGGCTTTGATGCAAGCTGGTCAGCCTCTAATGGAAGCGTTTCTGAAGCAAACGCAGGCTACTGCAATCCAATTGAAACAGGCAACTTAAGCGGATCGGCTACCCTATGAGCAGATAGTTCTCAGGTGCAAATGTCCGAACGGCTGAAACAGACCCAAGCTTATTTGCAGGCTAAGATTGCGCCCCAAGCGGCAGAACTAGATCGTGATCCACAGCGTTTGGCTCAGGCCGTTAAAGACTTGGGTAATGAGCATCTCCTGGGGCTGCGAGTGGACCCGAAGTGGGGTGGTCAAGGCCTCAATTCTTTGGCGTTTCTGCAATTCCAGGAGTTAGTCAGCCGCTATTCAGGTGCTTTAGCCTTTCTGCAAACGCAGCATCAGAGCGCCGCCTCAATGCTGGCAGCGAGCCAAAATGAAGCGCTCAAGCAGCAATATCTCTCGGAGATGGTTAGCGGTAAGCTACTCATGGGCGTCGGCTTCTCGCAACTTAGGCGTCAAGGTGTCCCTGTACTTAAAGCCGTTCCTAGTGAAACCGGCTATCAGCTCTATGGAGAAGTGCCCTGGATTACGGGCTTTGGCTGCTTCCAGCAGTTTATTGTTGGGGCTACTTTGCCCAATGGTGAATCTTTGTTCGGACTGATGCCCTTCGAGGCCCAGACTCAAGTGCAGGGGGGCCGTCTTTGTCTGAGTGAGCCGCTTCAGTTGGCGGTTATGGAGTCAACTCAAACTGTAGAGGCCACTGTGCGGGACTGGTACCTGCCCCAGACGCACGTCCTTTCAATCCAGCCTGCTAGATGGATCCACGAAAAAGATCGGCGGAATGTTCTGCAGCATAGCTTCTTTGCGTTGGGCTGCGCCCAGGCCGGTCTAGATATTGTGGCTGCAGCACAGGCGAACCTGCCAGATTTTGTGGAGAGGGGTTTGCGATCGCAACTCCACACCCTAGACATCTGCCGTCAGGCCATCTACCAAGCTCATCTAGAACCCGAGTCGTCGTTTGAGCACAGATTAGCCCTCAGGGCTGAAGCTATTGACATGGCTGTCCGCTGTGCCCACATGGCCGTCATTGTCTCGCGGGGAGCCGCCAATTATCGAGATCATCCAGCCCAGCGCGTTTACCGAGAAGCCCTAGCCTTCACCGTGTTTGGTCAAACCACTGCTGTTATGGAAGCAACGCTCCAAAAAATCGTTTAGGGGCTAGCCCACTGGCGTCAGCGGCTTCTTCTCTTCTTGCTTTGAAGCCTCAAACCGCTTCTCCCAGCTTTGATGATTTGCCTTCGCCGTTTGTACCAGCGGCGAAAATCGCAGCCCCTGCGATACCAACCCATTCACCAACGACAACGGGAACCGCAGCGGCCTCGCAATATCTACAAATAACACCACCCGATAGCCATCGGTATCATTACGAACCTGGTGCATGAACGTATCGTCAAAAATCAGGCTCTTACCTTCTTCCCAGTGCCTCTTATGACCATCCACCATAATCCAGCAGTTTTCACGCGGCTCCGGTACCCGCAGCGCCAAATGATAGCGAATGATCCCCTTGTGCTTACCGTAATGCTCAGGAATGTGCTTCCCCGGCGCCAAAATCGAAAAGAAGGCCGTCTTTAGCCCCGGAATTTGCTTGAGGCGCTTCCACGTTTCAGGACACTGCTCACAGTTCTTCTCTGCTGTGAACCCAAACGCATGAAAATAAAAGGTTTTCCAGCCGTTATCTTGGGTGAGGCGCTGCTGGCGGGGCATGATGTCCTGAAAATTCGGTAGCTCCGATGCATAGGCCAACACCTGATCGAGTTCTGTCCGAATTACCTCCCAGTCGGCTTCTAGCTCATAGGACCAGGGAAACTGATCGTTTGTAAAAAAGACCGAGTCCCCCACTTTGGAATACTCAGGAACTGCATTGATGATGCCCTTCACAATCGGGCTATTAACTAGAACACGCACCCAATCAGTCATACTTCACTCCTCCTCTTCAGCTTTCCACCATAGCCTATGAACTGGCTCTACCTCCGACAGTTCCCGATGGTGTTCGTCACGAAAGGGGACGGGAGAGCGTGATGTTCTGCTCAACGGGGAGGTTAGTCAAGAACTGTCGATCTTCACTAATGTGCGGAAATTTGAGATGAGATTCTGGGATGCCCTGGGCAATCATCTGCTGACGCATCGTTGCGAAGCTGCCTGGCTGCAGAATACGCAGCTGAGGGGGCGGCACCTGGGTCCGACGTTTGACCGCGTAAGAGGCGTGGATGGTCTGCAATTCCTGATCAAATCGCTCTAGGAACGCCTGAGGATTTGCGATCGCATCCCCCATCTGCAGCTCAATATTGACCAAGTAGGGCGGTGGCGTCTCTTCCTTCGAGAGCGTGATGCAGAAGTCCGTCAGCGCCACCTCAAACTCCGCCATCAACGTTTGCATCACCTGAATCACGTGATATTCAGTGGTCTTCTCGGTGACTGACGATAGCAGCCCCCCCCGACGATGACGAAAGGTGATAATCGGAGCCTTGCCGTAGAAACCCACCACCTCGACCACGTCGCCAATATCGTAGCGATAAAAGCCGTTGTAGTTGGTGACTAGAATTCGATAACATTCGCCCACCTGCACCTGCTCGGCCAGTAGCGTTTTCGGTTGCTCGACATCCCACTGCTCGGGCGGGATAAATTCATAGAAACCGCTCTCAATGGCTAGCACGGCACCGTCGTTGTTAAAGCTGTGGTAGGCCCCAAAGACGGCTTCGGCTGAAGCATAGATGCCACCAAAGATCGGCGTGTCGCCAAAATAGTCTGGGAAGCGCTTGAGATAGAAGTCTGAGGTGCCCCCTAGAGCCGTGGTAATGAAATTGAGGTGGGGCCAAATCATTTGGGGGGTAAAGCGGCCTGTTTGCTGACGCTGGAGACGAAGCTGAGCTGCTCGCTGGGGATGTGCCTTGAGGCGAGTTAGGAGTTGCGATCGCAACCCTTCATCCAGCTTTAGCCACGAAGCCAGAGTCCCCTGCTCTAGGTCGGTCAACAAAGACTCCGCCTGCTGTTCTAGATGCTCACAGAGCTTCAGTGCTAACACCGGAAAATTCGCACCAATCACCTTAAGACGTGGATTGGCGAGGGCGAACAAAAAACAGACATAGTGTCGAGCCAAACTATCAACCGGCTCCAGAGCCATCAGCGGATGGGCCATTAGACTGCGCTTGAACACATTGTTTTGGCGCAAATCACCCACGCTCACAGGGCCATAGGGAATTCCCGCCGACGTGTGCCCCTCCAGCTCGATTGAGCTAGTCAGCAGGATTTTACCTAAAGACGTCTGCCGTTTTTGGGCCGCAGCACCCAGGGCAAAGAACAGACTCGTGTTGGTCGCCTTGACCCGAAACTGCCGCGATCTCCAGGTCACGGGAATCAGCTTCCGCTTACCGGTGGATCCACTGGTGAAGTTGAGATAGGTGACGGGGTCTGGGGTCAGCACATTGGCTTTCCCCGCAGCCGCTTTCTCTATCCAAGGCTCATAGTCCGCGTAGGGACGAATGGGAACCTGAGCCCGAAACTGATCGACAGAGCTAATCGCCGTCAGCTTGAGCTGACGCCCCATCTCAGTGTCTTGATAAGTCCGCAGCAGCGTCTGCAGAAATTGCGATTGCCTCGATTCTGTGTGCTGGGCCTTGCCGTGAAAGCTACGTCTCATCTGTTGAGCTGCAGCGGTCACCAACGAAGCCACCGGATTAATCATTGAATCACTATCCTTCATCACCCATGCCTGACTCTCGATTAAAGCGGATTTGTGAGATAACAACAAATGATCGGATGGCTTCCCGCAGATCGATTTCGAACAATGATTGGCACAAAACGTAAAGTTATTGATACATTTAAGACGATAGACGGGTGAGGAGAGAATCTGTGATTGCAGTTGCTTGTTTCATTGGAGCCTTCATTTTTGCAAGTTTAGTGGAGTATTGGCTGCATCGCTTGATGCACGTCAACGAGAAGATTGGCGAGCGCCATCGTGATCATCACCGCCGCAACGAAGGCCAGGGTGTGGCCCTAGAATTTCGGGACTATGTGAAGGGCAGCTTCATTTTTATGTGCGTGCCGTTCTTTTTCTCTATCCCGGCAGGGATTGGCTGGATGTCGGGAGCGTTGGCTTTTGCGGCCTTCTCAGCCTACGCCCATCAGCTTCAGCATGAGAATCCGACAAAGTGCTTTTGGATGAAAATGCCGGTGCATTACGTCCATCACAAGTACGGAATGTGGCACCACAACTTTGGCCTCGCTGTGGACTGGTGGGACCATGTTTTTGGCACTTATAAGCTGGTAGACTGGCTCACTGAAGAAGAGCTTGCTCGACCTGAGCTGGGATTTGCTCAGCTCCGCTGGTGGTAGCTCTTAATCTCTACTAAGCAAAAAAGCCGATGCCCTCTGTCAAAAGCATCTACACCGACGGTGCCTGTTCCGGGAACCCTGGCCCTGGCGGCTGGGGCGTCGTGGTCTATTTCGATGATGGGACCTGCCAAGAGCTGGGCGGTGCTGCCGCTGAGACCACCAATAATCGGATGGAATTGCAGGCTGCGATCGCAAGTTTAGAATATCTCAGAACTCTCTCCCCGTCAGGCACTATTCCGCTATACACCGATAGCGAGTACGTCAAAAAAGGCGTCACCCAATGGGTCGCAGGCTGGAAACGCAAGGGCTGGAAGACCGCTAAGGGTTCTCCTGTCCTCAATCAAGATCTATGGAAAATTCTGGACCAATTGAATTCAGATGCCATCGAATGGCGCTATGTCAAAGGCCATTCCGGCGATATCGGCAACGACCGCTGTGATGAGATTGCCCGAGGCTTCTCTGTAGGGAACCCTCCGGGCCTTTGTAGCGGTGGGACTTCATCTGAGAGTGCGAGAACCGAGTCAGCTACTGTTACTACGACGGTTGTGGCTCAAACAGCAGGTTTCCAACCTCCGTCCTCTGAGCAGCAAATGCAGACTCTCAACCGCTCTCTTCAAGTTCTACGACTCGCAGATGAAATTGCGACCCAGGGCTATTTAATTTCTATTGAAGAGTTAGCAGCATTGTTAAGTCTTTCGGTAGCGGAAATACAGCAGCAGACTCAGCCCTGGACCTGGCGCAATTGGTTGATCTGCCCTAATTCTGATCAAGAAGATCTTTGGCAGCTAACAAGAGCCGATCATCAATTGCGCTAGCAGCCGTAAAGACCAAAATTCACTCATAAAATTAACAAGCCTCGTGATTATTGAAATCACGAGGCCGATGTTTTTTGTCAGAGTAGTGTCGTCGCCTCAAACGTCAAATTAACCGTTGCCGGTTGCTTTCTTTCAAGTGCCGAGAAAGCAACTAGCAAAGATGATCATCTGACTGATGGATAAAAAGCGGGATCTACTACCAGAGGCCAGGCACTGGCTCTTCAGCAGATGTCGCATCTACATCAGTAGACGGCTCTTCTACAGCAGGGGCAACAGTAGGATCTTCAACTGTTGCATCTGGTGCTGCTTCAGGAGACTCAACGCCACCAATAGGAGCTTCTTCTACTGCTTCAACTTCTGCAGTGGGTTCGGTCTCTTCTGCTTCAGCTTCTGCAGTGGGTTCGGTCTCTTCTGCTTCAACTTCTGCAGTGGGATCAGTTTCTACCGCTTCAGCCTCAGTTGCTTCGTCTACAGACTCTGTCTGTGCAGGATCACTCTCAGGCGTTGTAGGCACGCCTTCTGGAGCGTCAATGGGCGCGTCTGGGGCACCTGGCACCGCTTCAACGCCTGGCGCTTCAAGCTGCGCTAGAGCAGATTGAGACGAATCAAAAATGACCCCAAGACCTGAAGCAAGTGCGGCAATAGCAAGTAGAGAGCCGATCGAAGTTCCCTTATTCATATGTCAATCCTCCTGATGAAAAATTAGGGGCAAAACCTACATCTTCAAAGACAGCGCTTTGTAAATGCGAGAAAATTTTCGGTAAAGTTTCTCAGATTTGCTCAGTTGAAAGCCTAAATAACAGCCAATGAGCAAAACATCAATTGCAAAACCCTAAAATATATAAACCTTCGTAACAAGTTACAGCCTACTAGTGAAGATATTGTGAACATCCTCAACTCGTTATCCTGTCTCTATTGAGCTGAATTAGCGAGCGCTTTTTTCCTGCGCTGCAGCTAGATTAGCGCTTTTAATTGGGCAACTCGAAGGTGCCGATTGAGAAAAGATTGGTGGTCTTGCATCGTAATGCCAGTTGGTTATTGCAATAGCAAGATAGTCGTCTCCATTCCTTCAATATCAGCCCTTGCCAGTTCCTCTTCTCTTCGCTGAGAGTAGAGAGCTGGGTGCCATTGAGCGTGAGTACCTCTGGCTCTGGCCCAATATTCTGACCGAATTGCGCCAGATTATGAACGACAAAAAAATAGGGCAAGACCTAACTTCTTCACCTCATATGCCGTAGCACATCAGTTAGGGATGTTGCCTTGCCCATCTGTTTTGAAACTCAGGCTGTTACTCAGCTGATTTGCCCGCTACGCGGTCCTTTAGGGCCTGATAATCACGGCTCAGTTCCTGACGTCGCTCAGCATAGAGAAGATAGCGCCAGATAAACCAGCCTGTATAACCAAGACCCACTAGCTCCAGCAAAGGGGCAACCAGAGGGAGAGCGTTCACCACGTCGAGAACGCCATCTGCGATCGCAACGCTAATCACAGCCAGCAAGAAAATGCCGATCTTAGTTAACGGCTGACGATATTTGTTAAAGTTCCGAACAACAAAATCGGGAACCATATCGATGTAGCTGAACACTTTTTCACTGACCTCGTTCCAGTCCGTATTGTCGGTGGAAACTGTGGATAACGCGCCCGGTGTACCGGAACTCACTTCAATAGAGGCAGATGTTTCTACCGGGCTAGTGCTAGTGCCTGCAGGCTGGTTTTGGGGGTCAGAATTCATAGCTGTAAGGGGAGTACGATAACGACAACGTATGAGCAAGAACAGGCGTATAAAAGCCAGCGAAAGACTCAGATGACCTCCCCTGTGTTTTGATGGCGGGCGAGACCACTGAACTTTGTCTTCACTATGTTAACCACATTTTGTCCCTCCTCAGCGGGAGGAAAACTCAGCTGAGACAGAATAAAAAAGAGAACATCGATAAATCAGGCGAGGGCTGCCTCTCTCCATCACTGCAAGGTTCCGCGATTGGCTTGAGAACGCAGCAAATCTGGCTCTACTGCACGGGGATAAATCAACCATGCCTTTCGAAAGGGCTGGCTGAGGGTTTGTACCAAAGGCGACAGTTCACTGATATCCTGCAGCCCCTGCTCCGTCTTCACATTGATACCCCGCTGGTAAAGCGTATAGCCCCGCGTTAAAGCTACCTGAATACCGCTGTAGTCCTGGGATAACCCTCTTTTCGTGAGCAGATGCTGGACCTGTTTTAGAGCCTGTTGCTGCTGTTCAGCCTCAAGCTCGCTAATGTCGAGTGCCTTGAGTAAGTCACGGTCGAGGTGGCGACGACAGAGATCGCTCAGGGTTGAGTCTGCGTTACGCCGCCAGCGTTGAAGGTGATAGAGTAAGACGCCATCATCAGCCGCAAGATAATGATCAAGAGATAGCGCCGTGGTCGGCTGCGTCAGCCAAGCCGTCATTGTGTCGTCGGCCTCTAAATTATCGTTGGTGAGCTGCTGTTTTGCTCGCTCAATAATACGCTGTAGCCCCCAAGTTGCCGCCAGATTCTTCGCATGATTATAGACTTGGGCGTACATGAAGTAGCGCACCACTAAGTAGTGTTCAATCGCGGCTAGACCCTTTTGGGCGACCACTAGCTGTTGGCTGACCGAATCGTAGTCAAAGGCCATCAAGATGCGGTCAAGATCGAGCTTGCCGTAAGAAGCGCCTGTGAAATAGCTGTCCCGCATCAAATAGTCGAGGCGATCACAGTCTAGCTGACTCGATACAAGCTGACTCATGCAGGGTAGAGGATACTGCTTGAGATAGACCTGCTCTAGCTCCGCTGCCAAATCTGGGCTGTAGTCGTCCAAACGCTGACGGATGGCAGGGTGCTCTCGCAGAATCCGCCGTGTCCAGTATTCATGACTGCCGCCAAACAGGTCTTCACTTGTGTGGCTGAGGGGACCATGGCCGATATCGTGAAGCAATGCTCCACAGAGCACCAGTGCTCGGTGAGGCTTTAAAGCCGGATATTGACGAATGAGCCGATCAAAAACCCGCCGAGCCACTTCCATGACCCCCAAGGAATGGGTGAAGCGGGATCCTTCAGCACCGTGAAAGGTTAGATGGGCAATGCCTAGCTGGCGAATTCGGCGGAGGCGTTGAAAAGGCGGTGTGTCAATTAGCCCAATTAAGAGGGCTTCTGTCGGGTCATTTGCTTCCAGGGTAATCGCGCCGTGGAGAGGGTCGTGATAGGTCCGACTGCTGCTAGGCTGCACTTGCGATCGCAGAGGGCTGCCTCAAAACATCTACTGCCGCTTGGTATTGCGCATCAACGTCCGTTGCTACCTGACTGGCTGTAATCGGACTTTGCTTCACGATTTGATCGGGCTTGATCCCCACCTTATTAATATTGCGGTGGTTGGGCGTTTCATAGCGCGCAATTGTCACCGCCAGCCCCGAGCCATCGGATAAGTCAAACAGAGACTGAATAGAGCCTTTACCAAAGGTTTGTTCACCAATTAACTGAGCCCGTCCCGTATCTTGCAGAGCGCCCGCCAGTATTTCGCTGGCGCTGGCACTGCCTCGGTTCACCAAGACGACGAGAGGGGTATGGGTCAAAGCAGAAGCCTGAGCGTCAAAGCTGCCCTGAATACCTTGACGGTCAACGGTATAGACGATGGGACCGGGATCAAGCCATAGGCGCGCAATCTCAACCCCTGCCTGTAGTAAGCCACCAGGGTTATTGCGTAGATCGAGAACGTAGCCTATCACACCCTGGCGCTGGAGGTCTCGAATGGCCATTTCCATCTCACGGGTTGCATTGGCGTTGAACTGGCGTAGGCGAATATAGCCTACCTGGGAGCCATCAGGCTGAACTTTTAGCTCTGACTTGACGGGATTAATGGCAATCCGGTCCCGCGTTAATCCAACCTCTAAAATCTTGTCTAGATCAGGCCGCCGCACCTTCAGTATTACCCTTGACCCCACGGGGCCACGCATTAGCTCAGCGGACTGATCCAGCGTCAAATCTTTCGTTTGAGTTTGATCAATTTGCAAAATTTGATCAGCAGGCTGCAGATCTGCAGCTGCCGCTGGCGATCCCTCAATGGGTGAAATGACTTCTATGGGCTCCGCATCACTGTTGCGCGTAATTTGTAGCCCAACCCCAGTCAACTCACCTGCGGTGCTAGTCTGCAGGCTCTCATATTGAGCAGGGGGCAAGAAGCGTGTAAATGGATCATCCAAGCTATGCAGCATCTTTTGAATGGCTGCATAGGTCTGCTGACTATCGTTGAGCGGTTGAGCCAACACCTCTCTGCGCATAGCCCGCCAGTCTTGATGATTAAAGGAGTTATCAACATAGGACTGACTGACCACCTGCCAAGCTTCATTGAAAAGCTGCTGCTCTCCCGTGAAAGCCAACGCAGGGGATTGCAACCCCGCACAGAAGAGATACAGCAAAAACAGGCTAATGCAAACGAATCTTTTAGTCATACAAACGATTCTAACTAGATTTGTGGCCTTTCATTGAAGAACATAGGCCATTCACGAACGGTCGCGCTCTATATTCTGAAAGGTTTATACCCTGGCACATAGAGACTGTGTTACATTTTTTATGAAGAGCGATACATGTTCAGGAAGCGTTAGTTCTATGAGTAAAGTGTACGACTGGTTTGAGGAGCGCCTTGAGGTTCAAGCGCTTGCCGAAGACGTCACCAGCAAGTACGTGCCCCCTCACGTCAACATTTTTTATTGCCTGGGTGGGATTACCCTCACCTGCTTTATCATTCAGTTTGCAACTGGGTTTGCAATGACCTTCTACTACAAACCCTCTGTTGCTGAAGCTTTTAACTCCATTCAATACATCATGAATGAGGTGAACTTTGGCTGGTTAATTCGGTCCATTCACCGCTGGTCTGCCAGCATGATGGTCTTGATGATGATTCTTCACGTTTTCCGCGTTTACTTAACTGGCGGCTTTAAGAAGCCCCGCGAGCTAACTTGGATTACCGGTGTTGTTATGGCTGTGATCACTGTTTCTTTCGGTGTGACAGGCTACTCCCTCCCTTGGGATCAGGTGGGTTACTGGGCCGTGAAAATTGTTTCCGGTGTACCTGAAGCGATTCCTATTGTAGGTTCAACAATGGTTGAACTCATTCGAGGCGGCACTAGCGTTGGTCAACCTACGCTAACTCGTTTCTATAGCCTGCACACATTTGTGATGCCTTGGCTGATGGCAGTGTTTATGCTGCTGCACTTCTTGATGATTCGTAAGCAAGGTATCTCTGGTCCCTTGTAAAAAAGTCTACCGAAAGCTCGATATCGCTTACCATGTGGGCATGTTAGAGTGACTATGTGGGTTATATTCAACGCATTTCTGAGCAGCCTCTGACCCTAGCTGATAAGGAGACCAAAAGCGGCCATGGCAAAAGTACTCAAAAAACCTGATCTAAGCGATCCTCAACTGAAAGCCAAGCTGAAGCGAGGCATGGGCCATAACTATTATGGTGAACCCGCTTGGCCTAACGACCTTCTATATATTTTCCCTGTTGTCATTATGGCAACGTTTGCCCTCTGTATTGGTCTGGCAGTCCTTGACCCAGCCATGATTGGCGAGCCTGCGAATCCCTTCGCAACACCACTAGAGATTTTGCCTGAATGGTATCTCTATCCCGTGTTCCAAATTCTGCGAATCGTTCCCAGCAAGCTCCTTGGCGTTCTGCTTCAGACCGCTGTGCCTCTGGGCTTGATGTTAATTCCGTTCATCGAGAACGTAAACAAGTTTCAGAACCCGTTCCGTCGCCCTGTAGCTACGTCGGTTTTTCTGTTTGGAACTTTCTTTGCCCTCTATTTGGGAATTGGAGCCACGCTTCCTATTGATAAGTCTTTGACTTTAGGCTTGTTCTAGACGTTCAGGTTTGGTAAGAGATTAATTCAAAAGTGCTCTGGGATTCTATGAACTTCAGAGCACTTTTTTATATGCAATTAAAAGAAAACGCTAATAAGGCCCAAACATTGAATTCGCAGGTATATCAGGTTCGTCACTGTAAAAGAAATCACGGATAAGCTGCAGCATCTGATCGCGTTTGATAATGCCAGATTTAGCGGTGTCGAGGGTAGGGAAAATAAGGGGTACATATACTGGAGAGACGTGATACGCGCTCAGGAGCAGTCCCCAGTTCTGCTGGTTGAGACCGTCTTCTTCACCTAGATTGAAGACATCGAAGGTCATTTCCATGACCATTTTTACCTGCTGCTCGTATTTCTGAGGATCGCTGAGTACAACGTCGTAATAGTGGAGCCACTCGTTGATTGAGACTTGCTGATCGTGGTCTGTATCGGCGATCTTGTTCAGTTCCTTCCAGTCACGGTCTAACTGGTTCATTAAGGCTAGATAACGAGGCGATCGCAACCCCCAGTTGCGGATACCCGCTAGCTTCTTAACAATTTTCTCGAAGTCTTTTTTGCAAAGGTAGCCGTTACAGCACTCGTCATACATGCTGAATAGCTTTGTTAGTTTGCGCGTCTGTAGTTCCGTCAGCATTTTGTTTATAGGTTCCGATTAGGACTGGCGGGGACGCCATTTCTTTATTTAAACCGTTCTAACGACTCAACAGACAACAAGAAACTAATTTTATCGTAAAGGTTATCGCCGCTCTATTCCTGTAGACCTCCGTTGAGTGCTGGTTACCAAATCTGAAACGTTGGCCTCTACACCCCAAAAGTTTGATTAGCTTGAGAAAGAGTCAGCACTTAATCAGTCCGCTGTCTCTGCTGTTCCTTTTCATTGGTGAGGGCTATCTATGCGTATCTCTGTTCTGCTGTTAACGGCGCTCAGTTTGCCGCTGGGCCTATCCGCCGCCTCTGCTGTTCCGCAGGAGATTACAGGTAATTCCTCGAAGCGGCAGCAGGATCCTCAGTCGTCTAGCTATCAGCGCGTCATTGAAGAAACTGCAGCGATGGTGTCCAATTCACAGGCTCAATCGCTTGCACGGCAGCAAGGTTTAGAGATTCTCAGTCTGACATGGGAAGATACGGGGCGCTATAAGAACTCTGCAGTGGGGCCTAATATTAGCGACATGACGATTCAGGTACAGCATCGGGCTGAAAATGCTGAGGATTACCAAGTCCATCTGATGCCAGTAATTCGCTATCCTAATTTCTCAGATCAGTCTGCTGACGTACGGCTCGACAATTTTGCGGTTAAGGTCGGCAATCAAAAAGGAGAGTCACTGCAGCGCGTACCGCTGCGCAAGGTTCTGCAAAATTTGCGCCAGTATCTCAGCAAGCCTGGATCTTGGAAAGGATCGCAGAAGTCGCTGCTGGCGGAGCGCGATAGTCATGTTTTAGTGAGCGCTCAAGCTAGTTTTCTACCGATTCCCAAGGCTGGGAAGGCGGAGTTTAATCCGGTGCTGTTCAATTACCAATCCTATGAGGGCGACCCGGCGGTATTAACTATTTTAGCTACGCGAGAAGGCACCAGCGTGACGGTTATTGATAATAAGCGGGATGCTTTTGAAGCCGGACAAAACTGGGGCCAGCGTTTGTTTTTCAATCAAAATGGCGAGCGGGCCAGTCTTACAGGGGAGAGAGCTAGCGATTTTCAGCCTAATACCGGTAGATCGTCGGCGAGTGCGTCTGAGGCAGCAGAAGAGAAAGGACTCAACCTAGTGATGCTGATTCAAGTGCCGCTGAAGCAAAAGCAGCCGCTGACGTTTGGTGACCAAGAGCTTCTACCGCTGGCAGTCGGTGCGCCTGAAGAGGATGCTGCGTTTGAAAAGAGGAGCGACGTTGAAGCCGCTGTGATTGGCCACGGTGAGGTGGAAGGGCCGTTTACTGAAATTGATGCCCTTGAGATTGAGCGAGACCCTAAGTTGCCCATTCGGGTAACCGTTCAGTTCTATAAGGCGACCAGTAATGGGGCTGTCTCAGAAACTGATATGAAGGCGATTCATCAGCAGATTGCCCGTGTCTACGAAGATGCCGATTATGTGGGTAGTTTGGTGGTTGAAGGTGAGACAGGACGCCCCACTGAATATGAAGGACCGAAACAGCAGCCTGAAGATTGGTGGAATAAGTTCTGGCAGCGTCATCAAGACAATACTGGGCAGTCGCGTGCAGAGGCGATGGTAATGCTGCAAGAGTTATTAGGGAGTTGGCTACCCTAATCGCTACGTTTTGAAGCAGAGACAGCAACAGGCAATTGATGCATGGAAAGCTTGTCGATTGCCTGCTGCCCCTCATGAATCTGCAGACCTGGATCCTATAAGAGTCTTGATAGATGACTAATCGAGGATATTGATGAGAACACCTGTGGCTGCACCTCGAACGATATTGCCGACGGTGGAGCCGTTATTGGTGATTTCACCGGTAACGGTGTTTGCGGCAGCGCCAACGGCTGCATCACGGGCTAAGCCACCGGTTGAATTCCGGTTGCGTCGTGCGCCTGTGGCTCTACGAGTTGCGTTGACGGCTGCGCCTGAGGCAGCCCCCCCTACGGCATTCCCCGCAGCGGAACCATCACGGGTTACTGCGCCGGTCACAACATTTGTTCCTGCGCCTACTCCGATATCCCGCAAGATATCAGGGACAGCGGCTGCAGGCTGGATTGGGAATAATGCGACAGAAGCGACGGCTGCGGTTAAACAGCTGGGGATAAGCTTTTGAGTCCATGTGCTTGGCATCGGTTAATCTCCTAACTAAGGATTATTAAGATGGAGTGAGAAGCGACTATGGCACTTTGATAGCTGGACGTTGTTCCTGAGCATCAGGTTCCTGAGTCAACTTGTCTTGCGTCTCTAAATTGGTTCCACTGAGCTGGGGGTTAAACGCTGCCGTTGTGGGACGCTGTAGGAAAATATAGGGTATGAACGATCTTTCGACACAGAGCATAAGCGCTAGCTTGCCAGTGCAGGGAAAAGCCTGCGTACTGATGTTTGTCAAAGCGCCCTACCCAGGCAAAGTGAAAACGCGTTTAGGAAAAACGATTGGCAACGAACGCGCGGCTGAGCTATATACCTACTTTGCCCAGGACGTGCTGGTAACCCTTTGTCAGCTCCCTGTAATACCCCTGATCTTTTTTGCCCCCGATGACGCTCGGCTCCAGATTGCTGAGTGGTTGAAGGGGCAGCAATATTATCCGCAGCAGGGGAAGGCGTTGGGCGATCGCATGTCCCATGCTTTCAACCGCTGCTTTGAGTTGGGATATGAGCAGGCTTTAATCGTTGGCAGCGATAGTCCCGATCTGCCCCTGAACTACCTGCAGACAGCGCTTGAGCAGCTAGCGGCGGGGCAGGTGGTTTTAGGCCCCAGTGAGGATGGGGGCTACTATGCCCTTGGTTTCACTGCTGAAAATTATTGCCCGCAGGTGTTTCAGGGGATTGAGTGGAGCACGGAGAAGGTGCGATCACAAACCCTAAGAATCCTTGAACACCATGCTCGGCCTATCTATGAGCTGCCCACTTGGTATGATATCGATACCCTAAATGAACTGCAGCGGTTCTACCAGCAGAATCAGCAGGGCCAGCAGTCCCAGAGCATGGCGTATCTAAGTCGACATCAGCATGACATCTTCGAGCGTTGTCGCACCTGATATTTCTGTGATTGTTCCGGTTCTCCATGAGGGGGTCACCATCGCACGTACCTTAGAGCAGATCGCCGCAATCGCAGGCTCGATCGCCTATGAAGTCATTGTGGTTGATGGTGATCCTCAAGGATCGACGCTGCAATATCTTCCGCAGGGTACTGTGGGTGTTGTGGCTAAGGCTGGACGAGGTCATCAAATGAACGCTGGAGCAGAATGTGCCCAGGGCCGCATTCTACTATTTCTCCATGCTGATACAAGGCTGCCATCCCAAGCACTGCAGAAAATTGTATACACCATCGAAAAGACGAAGGCGGTCGCTGGAGCCTTCGATTTTTCTATCGATTCTCCTCGCTGGATTTTGGGGTGGATCAGTCGTGGGGCCAGTTTGCGCACGCGCCTGACGCGTCTTCCTTACGGTGATCAGGCGATCTTTATCGCCCGTACGACCTTTCATGCTCTGGGGGGCTACCCTGATTTCCCGATTCTGGAAGACGTAGATCTGATGCGACGGCTCAAACGCCAGCGGCTGCCGATTGCTTTGATTTGCGATCGCGTCTCCGTATCGGCACGGCGCTGGGAACAAGAAGGGATCTTGTTCTGCACCCTCAGGAACTGGATTTTGCTATCGCTCTACTATCTGGGGGTCAGTCCTCACCATCTTGCAAGGTGGTATCGCCCCCTCTCTCCGCTGCAAAAAACAGAGCAAAGAATATAAGTTGAAAAAAGAAAAATATATCTTAGGGAAGAAGCATTGATAAAAGCGTCAAAGCTAAGATAAACACACACTCAAGGCAATAAATCGAGCCAAAATGCGAAGCTTTTTATCAAGATTTGAGAAATTGTAACGATCTCACCTGGAACACACTGTTAACCAGAGAGAATGAGAGAACAGAGCCATTACAGCTTTGATTCCTTTCGTATCTCGTTTATTTAATTTTTCAAGGCTATAACAGAGGTATAGAGCTGAGATGAGGTTGAGATAGGATCCGCGTTTTGCCTTAGGTTCTGATGATTTACCGTTTGGCGGTTTGAGACATGTTGGTTCCACATTTACATATTGGCAAAGCCCGGTTATTTCTCTCAGCCTCTCTCTGTAAGAAGATACTGTGGCTTGCTCTATTCAGTGGTGCTGGATTGAGCATGCAGGGGGCTGAGGTTCAGGCTCAACAGCCCGAATGGCAACAGCAAGAAAGCAGCGCCGTTGCGGTTTCTTTGAAGGCCCAGCCCAGTCTGCAAGATGGGACTTACCTGTATGGCAGAACTCAGAAGCCAGAACAGGCACAGACAGAATATTTTGTCTTCCGAGTTCGAAACCAGCGAGTGATTGGCGCGTTCTATATGCCTCAGTCCTCCTTTGACTGTTTTCGCGGCGATCTCAAGGCCAAGCAGTTAGAGCTGACGGTCATGGGCTATGAGCAGCAGGTTTACAGACATACTGTGAGCCTTAATTCTTATCACCCCATCGGTGAGGTCAGCGATAACGATCTCCGTCTCGTAGAAGCCTGCCAAGCCGATGCGAATCTCGCCGCCCATTAGGAACGACTCAGGAATAAATCAGACCTTAAAGTCAAATCTAGGTCGGTTTGTGGGTCTATCACCCTGACTTCAGCCTTATCCCGACCGCCTAAGAGAAATCCGCCCAAAGCACCTGCACCTGAACCCGCCAGCACTTTGAAGATACCGGCTTCACCAAAGATCTCAGAGATTGCAGCGGTGGCGGCTCCCCCGACAAGCGCACCCTGCCAGATGGGATCGGTTCGGCGACCTCTATCAACTTCTCTGGTGCGGGTAATAACGTCAGAATTAGCCCTAATGTTGAACCGTCCTCCGTCTTTAAGGATCAAGGAGTCGGCAATAAACTGAGTGCCGCCTCGTCGAGGTGCCAACTTTCCTCTGATGGTGCTGCCGCGTGGGATCACAACAGTGCCTCTTCTGGAGCGGACCGCTTGGGTCGTGGTCAGTGAGATGGGCATGCTTTCGTCCGGGTTGATGATAATGCGCTTAGCGCCTGAACGAGTGGTTCGGATCTTCGTTCCCTCTGCAATCTTGAGCCGACCATCGGAACGACGGAAAATTTGTGCGGTAGCGGGCTGCGGTGCTAGGAGCGGTGTCAAACTGCCGGCGCTCAGTCCTAGGGCGATTAAGGTTGCAAGTCCGGCCTGGGTTGTTAGTCGCGGTTGTGTCATGGGGATCTCCTCAATGCGACGCCGTGGGATTGGCGTGTTGGTAGCTTTTGAGACCAGTGGCCCAAAGGGAAAGTTCCAAACGTGACAGGGGACTTAAGTGGAAATATATCCTTGGATTGGCAAGACGATGTCACCCATGGTTCATTGATAGAGCATGACGCTTACCTGCAGGAAAATCCTATGCGCCAAGCGTAGTGACTCCATGCTATTCAAGCCTCATTGTGAAGCGGTAACCGTTTTGGTCAAACCCTATGTGTCGATAGAATGAATGAGCCTGATCACGACAAAGGGAACTTGTTACGGTCAGTTTTAGGCAATCTGCTTTTCCTGCCCAACTCATAATATTGTTGACTAAGCAGCGTCCAACGCCTTTGCTGCGGGACCTTTGGTCAACGACCAATGAGGTCATGATTGCGGCACAACCATCCTCATGCAGCAGAGGAACTTTGTGTGCAGAGACTAAACCAATAATGCGAGAGTCCGAAACCGCGACGAACGTAACTGAACTGCCTGCCACAAGCTTTGCCAACCGACGACGGACAGCCGTATCTGAACAGGGGTATCCCAAAGTGCTAAGGAGATTTGCAATAGAGACGCTGTCGGTTTCATTTGCAAGCCGAACTTCAGGAACGAGGCTCATGGGTACAGAAAGGATGAGATTTCGGCGAAGACCGGTGAGGTCTCTAAATGCACCAATAAAAAAAAGCCCTAGGACGTCTTTCCTTGTTTCGACTCCCGGGGCTTTTTGTTTGAATCACTCCTCACGAGCTAAACAATACCCTGCTGCTTCCCGGTGTCTGTCGAGGTAGTGACACTTTATCGAGTGTCACTAAGCTTGTTGGGGTGAATGACGGAGGTCGCGAACGCCATTAGCATCGCTTCTCCTTTCGAGTTGCGCTGGCCGGACCCCCTTATAAAGTCCCCACAGCTCAAAGGGCCAAGGGACTAGTCACCGCAGAGATCTTGAGCGACACTAGGCAGTGGGCAGATCACCTCTATGAGTACTGGATATGAATGCAACGGTTGTGAGTTTGTCGGGTTGGCTACCCGCCGTCATTATTCCGATGGCGACGCTGATTCAGCTCACAGATATTTTCAAGCGTCGGTCCGCCGCAGGGGTCAGTTGGCTCACCTGGTTTTTGTTCGGGATTGCCAATATTGGCCTGTATGTCTATACCGAAAAGTACGGCAGTATTCAGTCTATTGTCGGGCTGCTGGGACCGGCAAGCCTGGACTTTGCGATCGCATTTCTGGCTTTCTTCAGCTATGGCGGCAATTCATCTGGTACTGAACCCGCCACGGATGCGTAGTATAACGGTCTGTGCAGATGAGTCTACAAGCGACAACGAACCCTTGAGAATTACCCATGACGTCTGTTGAAGACCGGATCCGAACGCTGCGACAGCTCTTACAGGAAGCTAGCTATGCCTACTATGCCCTCGATAATCCGCAAATGGAAGATGCGGTGTACGACCAGCTCTACCATGAACTGCAGGATCTAGAGCAGCAGCATCCCAACCTGATTACGGTTGATAGTCCTACGCGGCGGGTGGGTGAACGCCCCGCGACTCGATTTACGTCGGTCAAGCATCGGATTCCGCTCTACAGCTTAGAAAATGCCTTTGATCAGACTGATATGGTCGCCTGGGAAGAACGGTGGCGGAAGCTAGCACCCACCGCGCCGGATCGCGTTGAGCGGGTGACAGAACTCAAAATTGACGGTTCGGCTCTGGCCCTCAGCTATGAAAATGGAGTTTTGGTGCGCGGGACGACCCGTGGCGATGGGACAACAGGGGAAGAGATTACCCAAAACGTGCGGACCATTCGTTCAATTCCGCTGCGGCTGAACTGCGAACAGCCTCCAGACTGGTTAGAGGTTCGGGGGGAAGCTTTTCTCGGATTGGATGTCTTCGAGCAGATTAATCGCGATCGCATCTCAGCCGACGAAGCCCCCTTCGCCAATCCCCGTAATGCAGCAGCGGGCACCCTGCGTCAGCTTGATTCCCGCGTGGTGGCTGACCGAAAGCTAGACTTCTTTGCCTACACGCTTCACCTGTCCGGTCCAACTGAGGCACTCCCTCAACCCAACACGCAATGGGAAGCTCTAGAGACGCTGCAGAAACTGGGCTTCCGTGTCAATCCAAACCGGCTTCGCTGCCCAGATTTGGCCGCAGTAGAGCAGTATTACACCGACTGGGATCTCAAACGACTTGATCTGCCCTATCTCACTGATGGTGTGGTCATCAAGCTCAACGATCTGGCGCTACAGGAGCAGCTCGGCTTTACGCAAAAGTTTCCGCGCTGGGCGATCGCCTGGAAATATGCCCCCGAGGAAGCGGCAACGCGGGTAGAAAAGATTTCGGTCAATGTGGGTCGGACGGGGGCGCTCACGCCAGTGGCGGAGTTTAGGCCCGTACAGTTGGCTGGGACTACGGTGTCTAGAGCCACGCTCCATAATCGAGATCGCATCTCTGAACTTGATCTGTATCTCGGCGACACTGTGGTGGTTCGCAAAGCGGGTGAAATCATCCCAGAGGTGCTGCGGGTGCTGCCGGAACTGCGTCCTGCTGGGGCGCAGAAGTTTGTGATGCCCACCCACTGTCCCATCTGTGGTCAGCCTGCGGTGCAGCCAGAGGGAGAGGCAGTGACTCGCTGCGTTAATTCTGTTTGCCCCGCCATTGTTAAAGGTGACTTAGTCCACTGGGTTAGTTGCGGAGCGCTAGATATTGATGGCTTGGGTGAGAAGTGGATGAGTCAGCTTGTTGATCAGCAAATGGTGCAGTCGGTGGCCGATTTGTATGAGTTAACGACCGAGAAGCTCTTGACGCTAGACCGCATGGGCGACAAACTCGCGCAGAAATTGGTGGATGCGATCGCAACCTCTAAACAGCAACCCTGGTCTCGCGTACTCTACGGTCTGGGGATTCGGCACGTCGGCAGCGTCAATGCTCAGTTATTGACCGCCGCGTTTCCCTCAGCGACAGCATTGGCCGCCGCTTCCCCCGCAGAGATTGAAGAGATTCACGGCATCGGACCCGAAATCGCGCAGGCCGTGGCGGACTGGTTTACCCAACCCGCTAACCAAGCCCTGATGGAACGCCTACAAAAGTTAGGGTTGCAGCTTGAATCTACACCACCATCTACCGATCCAGCCTTACAGCTACTGAGCGGCAAAACCTTTGTGATTACAGGTACCCTGCCTACGCTCAAACGAGATGAGGCTAAAACCCTGATTCAGGAGGCTGGGGGCAAGGTGACAGGTTCCGTCAGCAAAAAAACAGACTACTTGGTGGCGGGGGCCGACGCTGGATCTAAGCTCACTAAGGCAGAAGCCTTAGGCATCTCACTCTTGACAGAAACTCAGCTTTTAGAACTGCTAGAGCAGCCTACATCATAATATCGGGAGACTCTCAGGCTCAGCGTTCATCTCTCACACCCATGTGGCCTGAACCTTCCTGTTTCTGGATCCATGAGTTAAGATTGGGGCGCAATTCACCCGCCATCTCTCGTATCGGAAGCCGAACAGCGTGTCACCCCGCAATTTGACGCACCCATTGCCAGCTCAACAGCACGTCCACACGGCCTTTGGGTTGACGCTTCTTTCTGATATCCCTTTTCCTGAACTCTCCACAGCCGAGATACCTGAAGCGAACCCCGTTACGATTCGGCTCCAAGAAGGAGATTACCGCGATCACATTCCTGAGGAACTGCTGCCGCAGCCCCTGGGCTTTCAGGTAACACCCGATTCGGCCGTGGTGTATCTCAAAGGTGTGGGCGTTTTTTTGCTGCAGAGCGGTATTCAGGTCACCGTTATCCCAGTGCCCGACGCCTCGCCAGAAGGGATTCGCCAAGCGATTACCGGCATTGTGATGGCCCTGATCTGCTATCAAAGGGGGCGATTGGTGCTCCACGGCAGCGCCGTCAGTATCGCAGGTAAAGCCGTGGTCTTTCTTGCCGATTCTGGTGAGGGTAAGTCCTCGATGGCGGCAGCGCTCCATGCCCAAGGCCACCTACTGCTCACCGATGATCTGACGGTGATTGATTTATCTACGCCAATCAGAGTTGCGATCGCAGGTACTCCTATCAAGCTCAATCCTCAGATGGCCCAAGCACTCAAGATCAAAGCGCCTTCACAGCCCTTGCTGTCTGAAAAACATCTCTACAGAATCGATCCACCCGTCTGTGAACCCCAAAAACTCGACCGTATTTTTATTCTCAGCACCGACCCACAGTTGAGCATCACCCCTCTATCACCGCAAAAAGCCGTCATCGAACTCCTGCGATTTGCTGGTCTCAAAGTCATCTTGCCTGCTCGAGATAGCGCGCATTTTTCTCAATGTGCGGCGCTTGCCCAAGCCTGTCCCCTTTTCCAGCTCAGACGCCCCAAGACCTTGGCATGTTTGCCCGGAATTGCAGCCCAGATCGCTCAGGATATTACCAATGATCGCTAAACTAGTAACCTAAATCCATACGGCATCCGGGTCACGCTACACCGTTCCCTCAGCGGTGATATGGAACCCAAGCTATCTCACCCTTTAGATCTAAACCATCTTCAGACCATGGCTTAAGCAAAAAGCGCCGCTCTGCTGCAGTCGAGAATTTATCTTTATGATTAATCCTACCCTTGGAAAATCTTATACAGTCCCCGTCCGTGGCCTGATCCTTATTTCAGCAGCCTTAGCCGCGATTTTTCTGCACCTTAATGTGAGTGCGGAGACTTACTCTCACCTAGCCCTCAGCATCACCTTTATTGCTGCTGCCTGGTCCACCCTCTCAGATAAGCGAGAGCAGCTACGGCTCGATAGCGACCTGATTTCAATTCTGGTGAGTATCGCGCTTTTGGGCTTGCTATTGGCAAAAAGTGTGGGAACTCCGGGTGAAAAGTTTGTCGGTTTTTTCCCACTGTTGGCCTTTATTAGCGTTGGAACCTTGGCCTCCGGCTTACGAGGTCTGGGACAGTACCGCCAAGAGCTGATTATCTTTTTCTTTCTGGGACTGCCTCGGTTGGCCCTTGCTGTGATTCCCAATCTTTTAGCCCCGTTCACCGCAGCTTTCTCAACCTTTTTGCTCTGGTATACCGGCGCTCAGGTCGCACTGGTCGATAACAATATTATCCGGTTACCCGATGGGGGGGTTGAAGTTGTTCCGAGCTGTTCGGGACTCAATCTGATGCTTTATATGCTGGGTGTTTCAGTCCTGTTTCTTGTCCTGTTCCCCACCCGCAAAAGCCAAAAAATTCTGCTGCCAATCGTTGCAGTGGCTTTGGGCTTTTTCGTTAATGCTATCCGAGTTGCCCTATTAGCGATTCTCTCAACCTATCCAGACAATGCTGCTTTTGAATATTGGCATAGTCAGGGGGGAGCATTGATATTTGTTTGTATCGCAGTCCTCCTATTTGGTAGCCTGTGCCTAACCGTTCTGAAGCCTAGTCAGGCTCATCAGACTTCTTCTGATTCTCAAAAAGTCTGAAGTCACTTCTTACGGATGCACATTATCCGTTTTCAAGTCGTTGTCACCCAGCAATACGACGATACTTTTGCTCGGATATACTAACGACCAGCGTAACCGCACTACTGTGAGGTATCTTCTCAAGTCTATGATTCCAAAGAAGAAATTGGGTGGTAACCCCTTTCAGCAGAAGCGTCTCCCAAACAGTAGCCGAGAACTGCAGCAGTTCTACTTTAGTGTCTTTCGCGCCGCCAGCTTATTTCATTGGGTCGGCTATGGTCTACTGCTCTTTGTAGGGCTGGATTTGGCCGCAATCTTTTATCCCTCCTATTTTACCGATCCAGCTTGGGAATTTCAAACCATTGGTCAACTTGTGGAGCGCGTGCCGGTGCCGTTGCTAGGGCTGCTGCTGGTCTTTTTCGGTGAACGGAAGCCCCGTGCAAGATGGGAATTTCCGATTCTCAAGCTGCTGTCTTGGATAACGTTGTTGGCCGGTCTGATCTTTCTGTTGGTGATTCCTTTAGGTATTACGGATACGCTGCGGCTCGATCAAATGGCGCAAGAGCGGGTCAACATCAATACCGAACAGCAGTTAGTCCGAATACAGCAGGTGGAAGAGCTGGTACAGCAAGCAACAACACCGTCACAGTTGGCCGCGATTGCCCAGAGATATCGCGTTGCAGAACTCGACCTACCGTCATCAGAGACAGAAGATGTAGAGCCTTTAAGAGGTCAGTTCTCAGATGCCCTTGCTCAACGCCAGCGGGTGCTTGAAAGCAATCGGCTAATCAAACTAACGGGCCAGCGCAACCGGCTGCTGAAGCAATCTGTTAAGTGGCATATCGGCGCGTTGATCGCAGCTATTTTACTGATCGGTTTGTGGAAGGGCAGTCGCTGGGCGAGATAGAAGGCAAGCTGTTATGTCTTTCTCTGCCGTCTTTGGGGCATGGTCACAGCATGATTTGATGATGGATGTGTCCGACCTGTTTTGAGTAGGAGGACTGAGGATATTATGCTAGCTTGGAGGCACATTCGGCAGAGCTTAGTGATAGGGGGTCTCTAAAGCATCTGTCTAATCTCAATGTTCCTCTTAACTTATTTCAAGAGTGAAAAATTGAAGGCTTGAAATCCACAATATTCTTCATCAATCTAATGCCTAAAGAGAGCAGGGTTGATGTTGGGTTCAAGGGATCTCAAGATGTCTTTTTAGTTGTATCGATCTAAGCTGACCTGTGATTAGCAAAAAGAGTATTGTCGTCATTGCACCGGATCAAGTCTCATCCGAGTTGGTGGACGAGTCTGTGATTCTCAACCTCAAAACGGGCATGTATTACGGCCTAAATGAGGTAGGGGCCAGCGTTTGGAAGTTGCTGCAGCAGCCTCAAGCCGTGGCTGATATTTGTGATGCCATTCTGCAGGAATATGAGGTTGATCCGGCACAGTGTGAAGCCGATGTCTTTGCCCTTCTGAACGATATGATTGAAGCGCAGCTCGTAGTTGTTAAAGATGAAGTCACTGCTTAAGTTTGTGCGCCTGCCTGCTAGAGATCGCCTGCTGCTATTAAAGGCTTTTATCCTGCTAGGGTTGGTGCGTCTGGGGCTATGGCAACTTCCCTTCAAGAGGCTACAGCAGTTTCTCTATAAGATAAGTCACAGCCCGCAGGCGTTGCCGGTCTCTTCCATTGGCTGCGGCTCGATTCATAAAATTGTTTGGGCCGTGGACGTGAGCAGTCATTTGATGCCGGGACACGTCAAGTGCCTTGCCCGTGCGCTGACGACGCAGGTTCTCATGTCGCGCCGAGGCTATATGCCTGATTTACGTATTGGGGTTGCCAAAGATCAGAATAACTGCCTTGAGGCTCATGCTTGGATCGAGCTTGAGGGCTCTGTCGTCATTGGCCTATTGCCTGATCTGAAGCGATTTGTCCCCATGCCGTCGCTGGGCATCGATTTATTGTGAGCCACCCGTAGGCACGTCTATGCCAGCCGCGCGTTTACGCCAGCTACGGCGAATGAACCGGCTGCTGCCGATGTTGAAGCTGGTGTGGCAGAGTAGTCCCGCTTGGACGGTGGCCCGCATCAGCCTTATTTTTGTCCAGGGGCTGCTGCCGTTGGCTTCTATCTACTTAACGAAGCTAGTGATTGATGCTGTCACCGCCAACCTCACGGTGGCCAATAAGGAGGCTGCATTTGAGAGTATTCTGCCTCTGATTGCATTAGCGGCTTTGGTGACGGTACTCACGACGCTCTGCAGCTCTCTTTCTGAGCTGGTCAATACGGCCCATGCACAGCAAGTCACTGACTCAATGCAGGGTATTATTCATGCAAAGTCGATTGAGGCCGATCTCGAATTTTACGAAAATTCTCGCTATTACGACACACTTCAGCGAGCCCAGCAAGAGGCTCCATTCCGACCCACACAAATTCTGAGTCACTTGGCGCAGTGCGGCCAAAATGGTCTATCTCTTGCGGCTATGGCGGGTCTATTGCTGTCACTTCACTGGGGAGTGATTGTCGTTTTGATGGGGGCGGCTATTCCTGCGGTTTGTGTGCGCCTCATTTTTTCTCGCGTGGTCTACCGCTGGCAGCGACGTCGCACCCAGCTTGAGCGTCAATCCGGTTATTTGGGATGGATGCTCACCTCGGATCAGTTTGCGAAGGAAATCCGCCTGTTTGGCCTTGGGAAGCTGTTCAGCCAAAGATACCAGAAGATTAGACGCCAGCTCTATCGAGAACGAGTTGCGATCGCATCCAAGCGTTCTGCCGCTTTTTTTGGGGCCCAGGCCAGTGCTGGCCTGTTTGTCTTCGCTATCTTTGCCTACATCATTTACCAAACCTTGCAGGGTAGCCTACAGCTTGGCGATTTAGTTCTCTACTATCAGGCTCTTCAAAAAGGGCAAACTAACCTTAGAGGCTTCTTAACCAGCATCTCAGGACTCTATGAAGACAACCTGTTTCTGGCAAACCTCTACGAATTTTTAGACATCAAATCCAGGGTGATAGAACCCACTCAGCATCAGCCAGTCCCCATTCCCTTTCAAGCTGGTATCACCTTCAACCACGTCAGCTTTCAGTACGGCACCACCCAGCGGCAAGCGCTGAAAAATATCAACCTCAAAGTCCAACCGGGTGAAGTCGTTGCCCTCGTGGGCGAAAATGGTTCAGGCAAAACAACTCTGATTAAATTACTGTGCCGCCTCTACGATCCCACCCAAGGCAGCATCACCATCGATGGCATTGACCTGCGGGACTTTAGCACCCTTGAGCTTAGGCGCCAAATTAGCGTCATTTTTCAGGACTACGCAAAGTATCATTTCACTGCTCAAGATAATATTTGGCTTGGGAATATAGATATTTCTACCGAAGACAACAAAGTTCAGGCCGCCGCTTACCGCTCAGGTGCCGATCGCGTCATCACAAGACTGCCCCAAGGGTACGCCACCGTCCTTGGCAAAATGTTTGATCAGGGTGAAGAACTTAGCATCGGACAGTGGCAGAAAATTGCCCTTGCCCGCGCTTTTTTACGTGAGTCTCAACTTATTGTCCTAGACGAACCCACCAGTGCCATGGATCCTAAGGCTGAATTTGAGGTTTTTCAGCAATTCCGTCAACTCATTCAACAACAGGCCGCAATCCTTATTAGCCATCGTCTCTCCACCGTCAAATTAGCCGACCGCATCTATGTCATGAGCCAGGGAGAAATCATCGAGCAGGGAACACACCCTGAACTCATGGCAGCAGATCAAAGCTATGCTCATTTGTTTAGAACACAGGCGCAGAACTATCAGCTTTAGTGAGTCCAACGTCAAAATCCAACATCTGCTCAAATAAATGCCCCATACCGTAGACGATGTGGCGGTTCAAAAAACAGGAAAGTATACTGAATGAGGGGGTAAGCGGCTTACCGCAAAAGATTCTAAGCGCTTGCCATCATTGGCTTATTTTTCCTCAGTAACTGGGTGACAGTATGAGCAACCTGCCATGGTCTTATGTTGGCAGTGGTTCTCAGTGCTGAAACATTGCAGACAGCCATCCGTCCATTAAGGTTGGCTACATGGTGTTGTCTGAAATACTAACCAATGTCCCCTAGTCATGTTAAGACATATGAACAAATAGGTCTAATAGCCAAAAGCGGGTGCGTTTAATTATGCTGTCTCCACGATAGTCATATTGCTCGCAACGGTATGGCTGAACGACTCCAGGTTTGTCCCTAAGGTTCATTGCTAAGCTTAGAGTCAGAAAACGCCTAAAATGGAGTCAATCAGCCGTCCTGTCCCAATTTTTCTTCATCGCGTCACCCATTTTTGCAGTTCCCAACACAGAATCGTTCATGAAAATTGCACTAATCCACGATTACTTAACTCAAAGAGGGGGGGCAGAGCGAGTTTTCAAGCTACTGTGCCATCACTTTCCGACCGCTGATATCTATACGTCGCTTTATGACCCAGTAGAGACAATCGAACTGGGTGATCGAGCGGTTCAAACGACAGTTCTCCAAAATATCCCTGGAGCCAGTAAACACTTTCGGCTTATGGCTCCATTCTATTATTCAGCCTTTCGAGCCTTGGACTTGCGAGACTATGACTTACTCATTAGCAGCAGCACTAGCTTTGCGAAGTCAGTACGTAAACGCCCTGACGCACAACACATTTGTTTCTGTCACAACGTCACCCGTTTTCTGTGGGATACCGAAACATACTTGAGAAAGTTTTCAGGGTACCAGAAATTCTATGCCCTCATTCAGCCCATCTTTCAAGCAATGAGAAGTACAGATCTTGCCTCGGCGAGAGAGCCAGATTTGTACATTGCGAACTCAACGACCGTGGCTAGTAGAATTAAAAATATTTATTCTCAGAATGCATTAGTTGTAAATTATCCCATTGATGCCAGTAAATTTTCCTTTTCGAGCCAGAAGCAAGACTACTATCTTGTCTGTTCTCGTCTGCTGAGCTACAAGCGAATTGATGTTGTTGTTGATGCTTTTAATGCACTCAAACTGCCACTAAAGATCATTGGCGAAGGGCCTGAAGAAATGCAGCTCAAAGCGAGAGCCGGTTCTAATATTGAGTTCCTTGGCCCGGTGTCTGATTCAACTCGAATGGAGTTGATGGCCCACGCTCAAGCTGTCCTAGTTGCTGCATTAGAAGACTACGGCTTAGTGCCAATAGAGGCGAATGCCAGCGGTACACCTGTCATTGCTTATGGTGCAGGTGGGGTCTTAGACACGCAGGTTCCGGGACAGACAGGTGTGTTTTTCAAAAGCCAGACTGCCGAGTCTGTTCAGGATGCTGTTACTTCAGCTGCAGGGATAAACTGGGATTATCGTAGTATTCAAGAACATGCACTTTCCAATTTCTCTGAAACGATATTTTTTCAGAAAGTAGATCAGGTGATTGATCAATTTTGCGATAGACGAGCGGCACCAAAGCTCGTTAGGGCATAAATATAAATATATTGGTATTTAACTGTGACTGGAACTCTTATTAAGAATGAAAGTAATATCAAAGAGCAAGACTGGGGCTATGGTCATTTATTAGCAATTCTCCTGCGTCGCCGAGTTTGGTTCCTTGGAACATTTGCGGGCGTTCTCTGTGTAGCTATTCTTTGGACAATTCGATCAGAGCCTGAATATCAAAGCTCGATGAGAATCTTGATTGAGTCTAATTACACGGCGAAGCAAGGACGCGGTCAGGCGACAGAAGATAAGTTTACAGATCCAAATGTAGAAATCGATCCGAACACACAAATCCAGATTCTGCGTAGTTCTGAACTGCTTCAGAAGGCCATCGATTTACTGCAGCAAGATTATCCAGATATAACTGTCGAAGAAATACAGGGAGCCCTCGAAGTTTCTCCAGTCTATGGGGCTGACCGAACAGGACAGGGCCAGATTGCAACTAATGTTTTATCCGCAGACTACACCAGTAACGATCCGGCTAAAACCCAGCGTATTTTGCAAACTTTACTCTCTGTTTTCCAAGTCTATAATTTGGAGCAGCAGAAACAGCGCTTATCGAAGGGGCTTGCCTTTATCAACGAGCAGTTACCCGAGATCCGTCAAAGTGTTTTAGAGGCAGAAGCCGCGCTGCAGGCCTTTCGGCGGGGGGAAAATGTCATTGACCCTGCTGAGCAAGCTGGCGTCACGACCAGTCAGTTGGCCAGTGTTAAGCAGGAGCGAGAATCTCTCAAGGCTCAATACCGAGAAGCTAAAGCCAGTTATGAGACACTACAGCAGCAGATTGAGGCATCTCCTAGGCAAGCGCGTTCAACAGCCCGTTTGAGTGAATCACCGCGATACCAAGCTCTTCTCAATCAAATTCAGACAACAGAGCTAGAGTTGTCACGACAGCAGCAGCAGCTTACAGCAGAACACCCGATTCTCCAAGATCTCAGGCAACAGCGAGAAGAGCAGATAGCTTTGCTAAGGCAAGAAGAGAGTCGAGTACTGCCCAATGGTGTAGGGGCAGTCGGTGATCAATCCATTCTTTCACAAGGTCAGTTTGGACGCGGTGACGTCGGTCTTGCTAACCAGCTAACCCAAGCTCAAAATACTCTGGCAGGGCTGGCCGCTCGAGATCAGAGCTTAGCGCAAACCGAGGCCAAGTTAGAGGCTGAGCTGCGAGAGTTTCCAGAGCTGATTGCTCAATATAGCCGACTACAGCCCGAAGTTCAGGTTCGCCAAGCCACACTCCAACGACTTCTGGATGCCCGTCAAGAACTGGGATTGTCAATTGCTCAGGGTGGCTTTGATTGGCAAATTGTAGAAGCGCCGCTTTTAGGTGAACAGACTAGTCCCAACGTGATCAGAAATTTATTGCTGGGTACAGTTGCAGGACTATTTTTGGGCAGTATTGCTGCGTTTGTACGCGAATCACTGGATGATACCGTTCACAACTCAGAGGACTTAGGCAATAATATTTCTCTACCGCTGCTGGGAACACTTCCTGCATTGACTCAAGCTGAGGCAAGGGAGGCGCTTGCAACTCTTCCGTTCTATCAAAATAATATTCAAGAGTTTACGACCCCCGATCTATTTCAGTGGAAACCGCTTAGGGAGGCTCTAGATCTCATTTATGCCAACATTCAACTCCTGAAGGGGGGGGTTCCCTACAAGTCCCTGATGGTGACTTCAGCCTTGTCGGGGGAAGGAAAATCGACCCTGTCTCTCGGCCTAGCCATCAGCGCTTCACGTCTAGATCAGCGTGTACTTATTATTGATGCTGATTTGCGTAATCCCAGCCTGCATCGAGTGTTCAATCTGACTAACCACCACGGGCTCTCTACGCTACTTACCGGCGATATTCCAGCTCAAGAGTGGCAGTCAGCGCCTCAATGGGTTTATATGCGCTGGGACGATGTCGAGGACGACTTGGGTGAAGAGAGCGAAGCCTCCTCGAGCTTACGTCGCCTGCCCCCTTCAGATCTGAGTTTGGATGTTTTAACTGCAGGCCCCTCTGCTGCGGACCCGGTGAAGCTATTGAGCCTTGAACGGATGAAGGAGGTCATCAGTGCTTTTCAAGATAGTTATGATCTTATTCTTGTAGACAGCCCACCGGTTTTAGGACTGGTTGATACTATCCCTGTTGGTCTTGGGTGTGACGGCGTGGTTATGGTAGGCAGAATGGACAAAATCACTCGCACTGAGTTATCGAATGCTGTTGATATTCTGGACAAACTCAACCTCATTGGCTTAGTCGCAAATGGCGTCAATCAGCCGACTAAAAACTACAAGTACCTCAGAGCTTGACCTCATAACTTGTGCCTATCTTTGTGAAAAGCCTATTTCGAGCTTGAGATTGAGACAATAGTGCAAAAAGGCTCAAAGAGCTTTCTCTGCAGCGATGTGACCCTTATTTCAGTGGTAACCATTGACTGATGCTGAAGGATATCGCTACGAGACATCGGTTGTTGAGTCTACCCTGATTGTTTCCTGTTTGACCTTGTAGACTAGTGGGAGTCATGACGTTCTGCGTGATAATTGCGTGGTCATCAGTTGAGGCTCTTATGTTTTATTCAAGGTGGTCCACCAAATGCGGCTTTTATGATCAATAAGGAATTATGGAGTGAAACTAAATTCATCCAGTCCAGCGAAGGGTATAGCTTATCAATGGATCCGAAACAAGTGGCCATTGGCTCTCGTTTCATTGCCTCCATTCAGGTTAGCGTCTATCAGGAGCTGATTGAAAAGCACGCAAGCGGTGTCCTGCTAGATCTCGGTTGTGGTGATGTTCCGCTCTACCAGATGTATAAGAACTTGGTGACGGATAACATCTGTATTGATTGGGCCGATAGCCTACATCAAAAGATGTATCTCGATCATGCGGTCAATCTCAATGAGGGTATACCCTTGAGTGACTCGCGATTTGATACGGTTCTCATGACAGATGTGCTAGAGCACATTTCAAATCCGCAGTTAGTCATGCGCGAAATAGCCAGAGTTTTGAAGCCAAAGGGAAAACTTATCTTGACCGTCCCTTTCTTTTATTGGCTCCACGAAACCCCCTATGACTATTTTCGATACACAGAATTTTCGCTGAGGATGTTTTGTGAAGAGAATAATCTGAATATTTTATTGCTAGATGCATATGGTGGTGCTCTAGAGGTGATTCTAGATATTATGGCTAAACAGCTAGTCGGCTCTTCCATCCTATCGTCCCTTCACTTCAGATTAAGCAAAGCCTTGATCAAATCTCACATGGGCCGAAGACGCTCAGATAAAACATCACACAAATTTCCTCTAGGATATTGTCTAGTTGCCGAGAAGATCGCTTCAATCGCATAGTTTGTCATTCATAATGAGAATTGCATTTCTAATCGGAGAGTTTCCTAGCGTATCGGAAACGTTTATCCTCAGCCAAATCACAGCTTTAATTGATTGTGGTCATCAGGTTGATATTTATGCTGAGTGCCCATCTAAGGTCGTCAAGAAGCACGGAGATATCGATAGGTATGAGCTACAAAAATGTATTTTCTATTACCCGACTGTTCCGAAAAACTGGGTTGCGAGAGCTCTGGGTGTGTTGCCTCTGCTCTTTCGCAGTACCAATACAAGACTCCGTCCTTTGCTTGAAGCACTGAATATATATAGGCATGGTGAGCTTGCGGCTTCAATGAGGTTGTTCTATCGGGCAATTCCCTTTGTAAGTAGAGAGGATCATCATTACGATATTGTTCACTGTCATCATGGGCACGTTGGTGCGATGGGCGTTAAGCTCAGGGAGATTGGAGCTGTTGCAGGTCAGATTGTCACATCTTTCCACGGTTATGACGTCAATGTGATTCCCGCACTCAGTGGTAGTGATGTATACAAAGAGCTTTTTCAAAAAGCAAATGTCATCACAGCTAACTCACAGTTCACAATTGAGAAGCTGATGGATCTGCACTGTGCTGCAGATAAGATTGTACGTTTGCCTGTTGGTCTTGACGTCTCACTTTATTCTTTCCGAGAACGTGAGGTTTCTCAGGAGAATGCTCCCATTCGGCTGCTAACGGTTGCGCGTCTGGTCGAGAAAAAAGGCATTGAGTATTCAATTAGAGCTGTCTCTAAAGTTATTGAAAAGTATCCTAATATCCAGTATGAGATTGTCGGAGACGGCCCTCTCCTCCGTCGGCTTCAACAACTTATTGTTGAACTTCGTCTACAGGACTCTGTACATTTACTGGGCTGGAAGACGAAGGAGGAGGTGCAGAAATACTATGAGCAAGCTCATATCTTTGTCTTAGCGAGCGTAACTGCTGCAAACCAGGATAGGGAGGGGCAAGGTCTTGTTTTGCAAGAAGCACAGGCCATGGGCTTACCGGTCGTCGCCACATTGCATAATGGTTTTCCAGACAGCGTTATCCAGGGAAGGTCAGCTTTTCTGGTTCCCGAACGTGATGTTACAGCGCTGGTTGATCGACTTATGTATTTGATTGAGAATCCAGGAAGCTGGGCAGAAATGGGCCACGTTGGGAGGAAGTATGTAGAAGAGAACTTTGATATCACCGATCTAAATCAGCAACTGCTAGATATTTATAGAAAAGTTCAGATGTCTAAAGGTGCTTAGATAGTCAATTTATTAAAAATTTATGCTCTGTTTTGGTCTCGCTTGAATGCCAGAATGCCAATAAAATAAATGATTGAAGACTTTGGAGGTAATGATAAAGTCTTTGAATTTTGGATAAATAAAAGCGGATTTATGAGATTTTCTCTGCGAAATTTATAAATGTTTAGATAGCCACTCCTGGAAGCCTTGAATTTAATTTGGCCTACCCACCTGCAAGCCTTTTGTTGATTGAATTATGTTTGTTCGTACTGCTAATCCTTCTATAGCCTCCACTTCCCCTGACTTTAAAAAGTCTTGGATATTGATTGTCGGTTTTGTTGGTTTGATGGGGCTTTCCCTGGCCGCAGGTGTTGGCAAAGCTGCAGCTCTCTTATTCCCGGTTGGATCTTTATATATAGCGTGCTTTTTTTACTTTAGAATGCCGCACTACTATGTCGGCTTTACTTGGTGGCTATGGTTTATTGGACCCTTCGTTCGCCGCCTCATTGACTTTAGAGAAGGAGGATTGACGCCTGGCGATTTTGTCCTAACGCCTCTTTTAGTAACTTGGGTGAGTGCAATTACATTTTTTCGCTATCTGCCTTATCTGTATGACAAGAAAGCTTTACCTTTTCTGCTCTGCATCTCTAGCGTTGTCTATGCGTTTATTGTTGGGACTATACAGGGAAATCCATTGAATGCAAATACCTACGGAACATTAAAGCTGTTAGGGCCTATATTCTTTGGGTTTCACTTGTTTCTTGACTCGCCAAACTATCCTAAGTATAGAAAAGTGTTCTTGAGTGTTTTCCTATGGGGCCTCATTGTTATGGGTGTCTATGGGATATTTCAAAGGCTGATCTTGCCACAATGGGATCAACTCTATTTGCTACATATTGAAAAAGAGAATGAGGTTTCTCAGGGAGTCAATTCCGCTTTTGGCCTTTTCAGCACGGCAGAGGGACGTCAGCAATTTGCAGGTCTCATATTTCCAGGACTCCTGCTGATGCTATGCCATGCTGGAAAGTCCCTACCTTTTATCGCTTCTATTTTTGGCTATTTGAATTTTCTGCTATCCCGAGCACGCGCGGGATGGGTTAGTTGGCTGATCAGTATGGCTATCTTTCTGCCATCGTTGAAACCTCAGCGGCAGGTCCGAATTATCCTTTTGATCTCTGTCTCTATTGCTGTGATGATCCCCTTAAGTTTGACGGAGCCTTTCTCTGGCTTCATTACTGAGCGACTTGGCAGCTTAACGGATCTCTCTGGTGACAATAGTATTGGTGTAAGGCGGGCTGCCTATAATGCTTTGTTTGGTGAGGCAATCAAAGAAGTGATTGGTAGGGGCGTTGGCTTTGATCTGAGCCGACTGACTAAAATCTCAACCTTTGATGGAGCAATTTTGCCGATGATGTTTTGGCTAGGTTGGATCGGCATTACTTTTTTTGCTGCCGGAATCTACTTGCTTCTGTGGAAGGTGTTCTCAGAAAAAAAATCACAGAATGATGATTTTGCAAGCGCATCTAGGGCCATTGCTATTGGTCTGTTTTTTCAAGTTGGTCTTAACTTGATTTTTATTTCTACTTTGGCGATGGTTTTTTGGGGGTTTGCGGGTATTTCTCTTGCTGCTAATGCTTACTATCGAGGGATTCTTGAAGGTGTTGAGTCTGAGTTGAGTCAATAGTGGGCTTTCTGTTTGATTGAAATAGTATTGATCTTTTTTGATGAATCTCTAAGAGGATATGTGCTTCAGTTGTCCTGACTCGAAACTTTGTTGATGAAAATCCTTTTGACAATACATGAGCGTCTCACTCCTAATGCGGGTGCGGCTGGTAGTACTTTTCAGCTGGGACAGCATTATCTGTCGCTGGGGCATGATGTCACCTACTACTCTTTTAATGACTTACCTCAGTGGATGCCTGATAGGTTGAAGGAGGTTGTCTTTCCTGGGTATCTTGCGGTACATCTAGTGGCCTGTCTTCGTAGAGGCTTTATTGATGTTGTAGATGCCTCTACGGGGGATGTTTGGTGGTGGGCACTGTTTCTCCGGGGAGAGCGTCGTCGGCCTCTATTGAGTACTCGTAGTCATTATCTTGAGCAGCTGATTCATTTAGATCGCCTGGAAGAGCAGCGAAGGGGATCGCTGAAGCTAAGTTGGCAATACCCTCTATATCGGGGCAGTTTGCAGCTCCTAGAGGTTGCGATCTCACTGCGAAGGTCTGATTTGGTGTTGCTGCTGAATCATTTAGAGGCAGAATGCGTTGTTCAACAGTTGGGTGTCTCAGAATCGCATGTTCATATTGTGGCTAACGGTATTCCTGAGTCTTTCTTAGGATTGCCGTTGTTGCCGATGACGGAGGCTGAGCATCAAGGCGTTGCGATCGCACTTGTTGGCACCTATATTACCCGCAAAGGTATTCAGTATAGTGTCCCGGCCCTCAATAATATTTTGAAGCGCTATCCACAGGTGCGCGTGAGTTTCTTGGGCACGGGCTGTTCTGAGAGCAAAGTATTGGATGACTTTGAAGTTGGTGTACGCGATCGCATCACCGTGCTCCCCCACTTTGAACATGCTGATCTCCCTTCTCTTCTTGAAGATCACCATATTCAACTTTTCCCCTCCTTATCGGAGGCCTTTGGTAAAGGTCTGGTCGAAGCAATGGCCTGTGGCTTGGCTCCTATTACGACTGAAACGGCTGGGCCACTAGAAATTGTTAAAGATGGGTATGACGCTATTGTCGTACCTATTCGTGATCAGGCGGCCATTGAAGCTGGTTTAGAAAAACTATTGTCAGATTTGCCCTTTCTGGTAGAACTGCGTGCTAATGCCTATCGTACGGCTCAGAGATTTAGCTGGCAGCGCACTGCCGAACATAGACTAACGCTGTATAAAAATGCCTTGCAAGATCGTCAGTCAACGAGTGGGGAACAGAACGTTTAAGCGCTAATCTAGGGCGAAGCTGGATGCCTTTCTGAGGCTGGAGTAATTTCAATCAGACCAAAGCCTGACGGCAGTCTACTTCTGTCCTTGGATGATCAATCTATATCGGTTATGACTGTTTAGAGATACCCTCAACGTTATTCAAATTCATGCCACCCAATCGCCCCTACGAGGAACCCACGTTGATCCCCGCCGCTATCAATCAATCGCTCCTTAAGCTGCAGCAAAGTTCTCTGATGAATAAGCCTCGGCAGCAAAGCTTCTCGCTGTACTCATTAGTGGCGAGGGAGCCATCGCTGTGGATGTTTTATCAGCCTTATCTTTGGTGGTCAAAGTTTAAGCGTCAAACTAAGGGACTCAATCCTGAAGAATGTCAGGTGACGGCAGAGACTGAGCTGGTGATTGATGGTTTTCAAGGCTCTGCAAATAGCTTTGCGACGGAGGCCTTTCAGCTCTGCCAAACACAGCCGGTCCGTCTCGCCCATCACCTCCATTCTCCGGTGCAGGTGATGAAGGCGGTGAAGCATCAGGTACCGGTTTGGTTGACGATTCGTGAACCAGCAGACACCGTGATCTCATTGACGAGTCGTTGGCCCCATCTTTCGGTTTGTCAAGGCTTAAAGGGTTATATTGGCTTTTATGAGAAGCTTTTGCCCTATGCTCCCTCCTGTGTGGTGAGTACCTTTGAGCAAACCACGCAGCAGTTAGATCAGTTGGTGAGCATTCTTAATCAAAGGTTTGACAGGCATTTTGACATCATTAATGTTGAGACGGTTAATCAGACCATTAAGCCTAGAACTCACAATGCTGCAGAGCTAGAACGGCGCAAACCCTTTAAGAAAGCTAAAAAGCAGGAGCTGGGGCAACCACAAAATATTAGGCTACTAGCAGATGCAGATGCGATTTACAGCGAGTATATTAAGCTGCTATTGGGTTCTGAATGTTGACGGCCGCTGGCAACCCGTGGACTCAATATTTGAAATTTAGCTTTCCTATGCCCTCATCTCTATGATCAAAACATTTGCCCTAATTATTGGTGCAATGAAGTGCGGCACCACAAGCTTGTTTCACTACCTGGCAGAGCATCCTCAAGTTTCACCCAGTCGCAACAAAGAACCCTTTTTTTTCTGTGACGATCGACGCTATCACCAGGGACTGCAGCAGTACCGAGATCTGTGGCAGTGGCAGCCGGAACACCGGATTGCGCTAGAGGCATCGACAGGGTACACGATGTATCCAAGGTATCTAGATGTGGTGAAACGCATTGCTCAGGTGGAGGGGGCTGAATTCCGCTTTATCTACATCATGCGAAATCCGGTTGATCGCATTCAATCGCAAATGCAGCATGAACTGGCCGATGGTGTGTTGAAAGAACCGGTGGTGACGGAGGAACAGGTTGCCTTTTCGAAGTATGCAATGCAGCTTGATGCTTTCGCCGAAGCATTCGGTCGAGACCGTCTGCATCTCCTGCTGCTGGAAGACCTAAAGCAGGAGCCTGTCCCTGAGCTGCGGCGCCTGTGTGGGTTTCTAGGCATTGATGCTGACTATCATTTTCAAACGACGGCAGAAGTGCGTAATAGTCGAGAAGATCCGAGTTTGAAGCTTCATCCATGGGTTAAAAAGCTATACCGTGTTCCAGCGGTCAACGCACTCTCGGGGCTCATACCTAGCACTATGAAAGAAAAGCTGTATCGTCCCCTTGCAAATCCTCAGACGTTTGATGTGTGCCTTTCTGAAAAACAGAGGTCTGATCTGTGGATTAAGTTAAGGCCAGATTTGGAGCGCCTAGAGACTGATTACGGTTTTGATGTTCTGCATCGTTGGGGAGTTGCCCCATGATATCGGCGGGGTCACCTAGGAGTGCAGGCGTCGTCAACGTTGGCTCGGGTTGGTTCCCTGACAATCCGGGGGGGATCGAGCGCTATGTCTACGATTTAGCACGTCATCTTGCTGATGCTGATGCTGTTGAACTCTGCGGCGTGGGTATACCGGAGGGGGCTACGCTCCCTGGCGTTAAATTGACGAATCTCTGTGATCCAGAACAGTCATTTATTCCTCGGCTGTGGACGGCTCGACAAGGCTTCTTAGATCGTCAGATTACTCAGCCAGAGGCCGTTAACCTACATTTTGCCCTCTATGGGTTCCCGATCTTGAGAGATTTGCCAGATGTGCCGATTACCTGCACGTTTCACGGGCCTTGGGCCTTGGAAAGTCAGCTAGAGAAGAGCAGCCAGCTTGGGGTGCGGTTTAAAGGCTGGATCGAGGGTCGCGTTTATCAACGGTGCGATCGCTTTATTGTGTTGAGCCAAGCGTTTGGAGAGATTCTGCATCAGCATTATGGTGTCTCACGGGAGAAAATCCACAAAATTCCTGGCGGCGTCGATACCCAACGCTTCCAGATGAACCTATCTCGAGGTCAGGCGAGGGAAGTCCTGGGATGGCCTCTGGATCGTCAAATTCTGTTTACGCCTCGACGCTTGGTCCGCCGGATGGGGGTCGATAACCTGCTGCAGGCTATTGCTGCTGTCAAGGCAAAAGTACCCGATGTCTGGCTGGCGATTGCGGGCAAGGGACCACAGCGAGCTGAGTTGGAGGCACAGGTGACAGAATTGGGCCTCCAGGACACGGTGAAATTTTTGGGCTTTCTGCCGGAGGCGCAGTTGCCTATGGCCTATCAAGCTGCGGATCTAACGGTGATCCCGAGTCAGGCCTTGGAGGGGTTTGGTCTAGTGGTGCTAGAGTCCTTGGCTTCTGGGACGCCTGTTCTATGTACACCTGTGGGTGGAATGCCGGAGATTATACAGGGATTCAGCCCGGGGTAGTCCTAGTCGTGTAAGGATTCATTGTAGTGGTGTACAAACATCCAGATAGCACCAATATGATTAGCAATCTTTTTTGAAAACGACAGGGTCTTACGCACTAGGCGAGAGACTCGCTGGCGCAT